>WRFI01000196.1 GCA_009778875.1 Propionibacteriaceae bacterium
CCCGGCAAGCCTGCGAGGCGTCGAGGTCGGGATGACGATGTGGCGGGACCACCAGATGGGCCATGGCAGAACCGCCCGACAGGTGGCGGACCACCTGGCCAGGTTCGACGCCGAGTATTTCCCCATCTCGATACCCGAGCACCTCCAACTGCTGGATTCGACCGGTTTCCAGGTCGCAGAAGTCCTGTGGGCCTCGGTAATGCAGGCCGGGTTCTACGCGATCAAATAGTCCCCCAACCCGAACCTTGCCGGCATGCGATCCGACGAGAACTACCATGTCACTTGACGTGGCTCACGTTTTTCGCAAGTAAACGTCGAAACCGCGGTGGCCTCAAATTCCCCTCCTTAGGAGGGGTGGCGGCGAAGCCGCCGGGGTGGTTTTCTGGAGGTGCGCGGGAAGGTGACCGACCACCCAGTCAGTCGCTGCGGTACCAATCTGAGCCAAGTTGGGTTTGACTAGGGAAGATCGCTTCTTCCGTGATCGTCAGTCTACCGGATGGCGGCGGTTCTTGGCGGTTGGTCAGGCCAGTTTGCGATGCCAACTCGCGCGCTGGCACCAAGGCTTGTGTGCGAAGGATTGCCAGAACGCTGCGCTCAGAACTGGTCAGGTCTACAGTGACATCTCTTGCGACATCTGTTACGACATCATCGGGTGAATAGGTTCTTGGAGTGACATCGTGGTTCTTGATGTGGACGATCATGCGGACGCCACCCGGCAGTTCAACGACCTCAAGAGGTGGCAGGCCACGCTCGACCAGCTCTTGGGCAACGCCGATCAGGCCGGTGCCCCATTCCTCCATCAGGCCAATCTCTTTGAACACCCTGAGCGCGTCGCTTCTGGTTGCCGGGGCAGTGCCGCAACCCAATGCTCGTGTGTGTCCCATGGATTGGTGCAAATCCTGGTGGCTGCCCAGCGAGGTGTCGTCCAGATCTGTCAGACCTGGCCAGTAGCGTTTGGCGTCATGAAGGACAACATCGAGAAACCCGACCTGAAAGAAATGCTTGCGCGTATGCCAGGTATCGCCGCTGCTGGCTACCCGCTGCCTGATGACTGGCCAAGCCAGCGTGTCGCCGTCACGACCGAGTCTGGCTCGTGTCATCTCGTCGATCTGACTCAGGGACGGTATCGGCGCCTCCGGAGCCCACACGACCCGCTGGCATCCGACCTGCGGCAGGATGGTGAAGCCATCGAGTTACTGGCCGCTCGTCTGCCG
The DNA here is from genome assembly GCA_009778875.1 of Propionibacteriaceae bacterium. GTDB lineage: Bacteria > Actinomycetota > Actinomycetes > Propionibacteriales > Propionibacteriaceae > WRGV01. The sequence continues at coordinate 1,215 of WRFI01000196.1, forward strand.
ACGGTTAGCAAGGAGTGGACGATCTGGCTCACGGGGCTGAATCCCCTGGCCGATTTCACCGAGCGAACGACAACACCCGTCGTAGAGGTGGAATGGCTAGGCACCGAGTCAACGGGATGACGCGAGAATGGTCGCCGGTTCGCCAAGGATGCGCTGCAGCGTGGCCTTCTGTTTGTCGGTGAGCGCAGTGGCGGCGGTGTGATCGATCGTCAATGACCACCAGAGTGTCTGATTGATCGTGCATTTGGGGCAAGTCCGCGGGCTGATGACGCCGAACGTGCCCATCCGGGGTGGGTAGTCCCAGCCTTTCTCGAAGGCGTCCTCTTCCGCCAACGTTTCCTCAACGCCGCATACCTCGCAAATGTGCCGCAAAATCACGCGCCACCGTCCGCGCTGACACCCGCCGTTAGTGCCCACCTGACGGTGGGGCTTTGTCGGACCTCGGTCGGTTGGATCAGTCCTTGTGATTCGAGTGCGCGCAAATGCCGCCCAACCCCTGGTCTGGATAAACCGGTGATAGTCATGAGGCTGGCGGTTGATTGCGACCCAGCCGCAAGAGCACCCAGTATTGTCGCAACGGAGTCGGCCCCAGCGGGCGTGCGGTTCCGTGTGTATTCCACCGGAGTTGTCGCGACCGGAGCGGTGCGCACGTCAGCCACAGTCGGGATCGTCTGGCTTCGTAGTTCGGCGATGAACAAGCCGTCAGATGCGCGCAGTATCGGCGGTTCCATTCCAGCACCAGCAAGCTCGGCGAGAATAGTGTGCATGCCGCTGCCGCGATTCTCACACACAGTGCGATTTGTGCCCGGTATCTCGACATCCTCCAAGAGCCGGGCCAGCGTCGCGTTGCGTGACGACGAGATCATGCCCTTGAGCAGCTGATCCGTACTGAAGGCGCCAAACAAACCGCCGGGGTTGATGACCAGCAAGCGGTCGGGGTACATTTCGACGCGTACTTGGCTGCCCAGCGCGAGCGGATGGTAATCGCGGTGCATGATCGCGTTGACGACCAACTCACGAACTGCCTCTACCGGGTATTCCCAAATGTCCTCGCGGCCTGCGCCGATGATGACTGATCGGCGTGTCATCGAACGCCGCACCACATCCAACAATCCGGCCACCATCTGCGGGATTGACCCGTCGAGCGCGGCGTTTTCCAGGAACCGTGTGCCATCACGCATCGCTCGTCCGTCAACCGTTGGGTACGACACAAACGTTACATTCAACTGCGGGTAATACTCTTGAGGGTAGACACCGAGTGCCAGCAGCCCGGCCAGTGTCACTTCGCCATCGTCGCCGCCGCGCGGGCAAACCCCAGCCATGCGGAGAATCTCCGGAACGGTGAAACGGGAAAATGCCTCGCCCCGTCTGGCTCGAAATCGTTCGACAAGCCGATCGACCTCAATAGGATCAAGGTCAGCGACCGTCGCGTCAGTCACTATTACAACATCATCTTGCGGCTGACCACGACCGGTCACCATTAGGTGTATCTCATACGAACTGAGATGACGGTCACCGTCGTGCTCTCTGATGTACGAACCATGTTCAATTCCCTGTGGCTTCACGTAGCATGGGCGCAAACTCGACTCGATCGGTGGGATCACAGCGGCCACGACCGACAATCCTTCAACGGTGACGATCTCAATCCGGGCCCGCACCGCAGGAACCACATTATCCGCGCATGCCGACACCAGAGCGTCCGCTAACGCGGCGGCGTTCACCGCAACTGGAACGAACCCGTTCTCCTCATCAATGCCAAGCACAATGATGCCGCCGACTCCATTCGCGAACGCCGAAACTGTCTCTGGCAACGACTTCGGCGCCCCGCCAAGGGCCTTCTTAATCTCGACTTGTGCCGAGTCAGTCTGCGCGAGACGCGCCGCATCGACCAGTGCGACAACCTCATCCTGAAGCGACATGGTCGGCCTCCTCACCTACTACATCTTCAGTAGCATGCTACATCTTCACTGCTGAACATGTAGCATGCTAGGGCTCGATGTCAACGGTGCACAGGCTTGCGCTGATCACATTCCTGGTGGGTCGGACGCGGTCTCACCGCGTCGGATTCGGTTGGATTCCACTGGCCTGTCGCAGTGACAGAACGGGCATCGGGAGCGGCGTAACCAGTGGAACCCCTTGCGGTGGTGAGGAATCGACGCCTCCGCGCGGTGTTCCGCCCGAGTCTATCGAGCGAGACGCACAGTTCACGTGCCAGGCATCGGGCGAGGTTCTAGCCTGAAACGACCCACTTGCCGTAACGAGTCGAGCCTTCCCTCTTGATGAAACCTTGATCGGCAAGTCTTACCAGGACACGCTGGACCTGTCGGTCGCTCAGGCCTGTTTGCGACGCCAACTCGCGCGCTGGCACCGACCCTTGAGAGTGAAGGATAGCCAGAATGCTCCGCTCTGAGTCAGTCAGTCCTGCAGTGACGTCTCTTACGACATCATCGGGTGAATAGGTTCTTGGGGTGACATCGTGGTTCTTGATGTGGACGATCACGCGGAGGCTGATAGGGAGTTCTTTGAACTCAGGCGCGGGTAGCCCGGCCTCGGTCAGGGCCTCGATTGCGCGGGGCAGGCCCGTGCCCCACTTCTCGATCAGCCCCATCTCAAGAAACACGCGGGCAATCGCCGGGTTGCCCTGACTTGGCTCAGATTAGTACCGAAGCGACTGACTGGGTGGTTCTATTCCCCTCCTTAGGAGGGGTGGCAGGCCCGAAGGGGCTGACGGGGTGGTCGGTTACGTTACTGCACACGCTTGAGACAAACCACCCCGGCGGCTTCGCCGCCACCCCTCCTAAGGAGGGGAATTAGGGCGTGACTGGCAAGCAACTCCCGTTAGTGTGCAAATCCACGTCAAAACACCATCAAAATACCTTGCCACAGCATTTTCGATCCATGACTATGAAAAACGTGAGCCAAGTCAGGTCAAGCTCTCG
>WRFI01000197.1 GCA_009778875.1 Propionibacteriaceae bacterium
AACCTGCCAGCACCCGACGTCATCGCCCGTCAGATCATCGACGACCTGACCGACGCCCTGGCGGAGTTTAAGGCGGTCGCAGAAGCGTTGGAACGCTCGATGTAGAAACGGACGGTGGGGCGGGCCACTCCGACTCGTCGGTAACCACGGCCCACTACATCCAGAAGGCCCATCAAGCACCAGATATGTCCGACGTGCTGGAACAACTCGGCGACAAACGGACTAGTAATGTCAACTGATGAAATCTCTCGTAGGGGTCGAGGATTCCTTGAGCCCGACGCAGTATGCCATTGGATACCAGCGCGATGAAGTAGCCAGTAAGCGATACCAGTCTGACAATCTTCGAGGCACATATCTCCAGCGATGCTACAATGGTGGCAGATACAACAATTGTGACAGATGGAGGTGTGAGAGATGACACCAGTTCTCGTGCGTGACGCGCAGGCTGTGCATGATGCCTTGGCCACGGGTGATGACAGGGTACAGATATCGGTGTCCAGGCAAACCGCCGAGATGATCGACCGCTGGATGGACGCTGAGACGCATGGCCAGCAGGTTGTGGCCACCAAAGGGTTACGCGAGGTCAGCCCTGCGGAGGCGGCGGCGATGATGGGTATGTCCCGAACGCAATTGCACAAGCTGCTTGACGACGGCACCCTGCCCTTCCGCATGGTCGGCTCCCACCACCGCATCCGCCTCGACGCCGTCAACCGGTGGCTCGATATCGAAGACGCCCGACAGGAAAAGGCTATGGCCGAGTTGATGGCGTTGCAGAACGAGTTGGGACTGACCGAGTGAAACGCCCCGCGCTGCCAACCGGATACCTGCCCAAAACCTACTTGGCTGATCCGGAAAAACCATTGTCTAGGTCAGCTGTCACCTACGTGCCCCATGCGAAATGACTGACCTTCGGCTTGGAATGTAACTTACTAGATGATACAATTCAAGCATGAAGACGGTTGAGGCGCTCAAGACGCTGAGTGGTACCACCGTGGCCCAGTGGGGCATGGTCACGACCGCCCAAGCTGCCCGCGTTGGCGTCACCCGTCTCCAGCTGTCACGCCTGACCGAGCAGGGACACCTCGAGCGAATCGGGCACGGCCTCTACCGCGACACGGGCACGCCACTCGACCGCTTCGACTCAGTAAAGGCTGCCTGGCTTTCGATCAACCCGAGTCTGACCGCTCAGGAGCGGCTGGCACTCATGCCAGCCGACGCCGTTGCGTCTGGGGCGACGGCCGCCTATCTGCTCGGGCTGGGAGACCTCGTCCCTGAGCCGTACGAGTTCACCGTCCGTAGGCGGCGTCAGACACAACGCCCAGAGCTTGTTTTTCGTGTTCGGCAGCTGCTGAGCAACAGTGTGACACTGCGAGAAGGCATTCCGGTCACCACCCCCGAGCAGACCGTTGCGGATCTCGTGGGCGAGGGGATGGACAAGTCGCTCGTGGCCGATGTGCTCGCCGACATCGAAACCATCGACTTCGATGGCCTTGTCGAACTGCTGTCCCCCCTTGCTGAGCGCAATGGTCACAAGGCTGACAACGGCCAGGCTCTCTACGACGAGCTTGAACGACTCGCGGGGCGCGATGTCGACTCACTGGCCAGGGCAGTCGCAGACACTCCGCTGGCTGCGAAAATCGCCGCCGCGTATGTCAAGTCAATTAGCCCTGACGCCATGAAAAGCATCACTGAATCGATGCAATCGATGCTCCATACGCTCGCCAGCAATCTTCAGGCGAGCGAAGCCTGGCAGCAGACAGCGGAGGAACTCCTAGATAGGCTGGCCACCGTCGCAATGCCGCCCGAGACGCGCGCCGCGATTGGCGACCTCCAGGAGAGACTGGCCAGCGCTGTGATCACACCAGAGACGCTGACCGTCATTCGCGACCTTCAGGAGGGTGTCGTGAAGTCGACGGTGCCGCCCGCGCGTCTGGACGGCCGGACGACACAGCGACTTGTCGACGCGGCAACGAGAAAGAGGCCACCACGGGCGCTCGCTCCGGACGACGCGAATAACGATGAGAACGAGGAATCATGACTGACCATCTGGAGCGATATGCTGACTGGCGCGCCGTGGAAATGGCGATCAAAGAAGCCGCCAAGACGGTAAACGAAGCAGACTCATCGCGTCAGATCGGTGACCTGATCCGCCAAGCCCACTACGACCGATTCCTGTGTCGCGTTTTCAGCGACGGTGACTCGTCGGAGTGGATCCTGAAAGGCGGAAGCGGCATGCTCGCCCGCATCCCCAACGCGCGCCGCACACAAGACGCCGATCTCTACCTGCAAGGATATGACAAAGACCGCGCGCTGACCGACCTGAGACGCTTGACAGAAGTCGACCTGGGTGATTTCTTCAGGTTCGTCTACAAGGAGCACCACATCATCCTGACTGACGACCTACAGCCCTACGCGGACGGCTATCGCGTCACCTTCGATGCGTACCTCGGCCCCAAGACGCTCGACCCGATCAAGGTTGACCTATCTGCGCACGTCGGTGCAACCGTGAACATCGCGCGCACCGAACCCGCCAATCGCCTGCCGTTGCCGAAGCTGCCAAGCTTCCCGTACCGTCTCTACCCGATTCCCAGTCAGATCGCCGACAAGGTATGCGCAACCCTCACCATGCATGTCGGCCGCGCATCCAGCCGGGAGAAAGACCTCGTCGACCTCGTCGCCATTGCGCTCACTCAAACGGTCAACGCCGTTGCCGCGCAAACCGCCATTCGCAGTGAGGCCAAGCTTCGGCGATTGACGCTGCCCGAAAAGTTCACAGTGCCAGCCGATTGGGGCCGAGGCTACGCCAGCCTGACGCGGAACACGCCCGCCGCCGGTGTCAGCATTCACGAAGCACAAGCCCTAATGGCACGTTTCATTGACCCGCTACTCGACGGAACCGTTGCAGGAGCTGCGTGGGACCCCAACGTCCGAACCTGGGTCGCCGAGGAGATATGAACCCAGGAGCCAAACGTTCGCCAGAGGTGTCCACTTACTGTCCACTTTGAGGTCAAAAAAGTCATCTCCACCTGGCACGGTTTACACCATCCTGCATGGCGTGCATGGCCGAGCGTGTTACAGTCTTGTCCTGAGAACACTAGCGTCGGGTTGACGGCGACATGGCGTGTGTTGTATCAGCCCCAGTGCAAGAATCGAGCAAAATACCGTGTATTGCAGTGTCCACCCAAATCAGCCTGCTGTCGGCTATTGCCAGTCATGCGGCGGCGGGCTTTGTTACAGTTGCTTCCACGCCTGGAACCCTCCGACATGTCAACACTGCGCCAATGTCCAGTTCGCACGGCAGCGCAGCGGCAACAGGGGCATCCTCGTCGCGGCGGCGGTGCTCTTCGTCATCGGCGTGCTATTCGGTCTGGGTAGCAATTCCGGCCTCCTGGTCGCCCTGGCCGTCGGCTACGTACTGGCCGGGTTCCCTGCGGGATGGGCCTCCCTGGGCAGCCTCGTTAACCGGCGCGGGCGCACCGTCTTCCTTATCCTCCCGATCGTTGGCTGGCTCCTGCTGTGGGTAATACGGTTCGCGTTAAGCCCCTTCGTCGGCATCGTCGCCCTGCCGATCCGGATTGTGGCTGCGATCAAGGGCGTGAAGAAGGCCGACAAGGCACTTCATGGCTGACGAGCCGCATCAAAGACCCCGAACGAGTGCGCCGGACACGATTGGGACACGATGGCACTCCACTGGGCTAATCAACCCCAGCCGGATACGCCGAGCAATACCGACAGCAACAAGACTTAAGGCGCCACGCGGAGCACGTCCTCGTCGACATCGACTCTGTCGCGATCCTCAGCCGTTTTATCGAGTTTGACACAACCCAGGCCTTGTGGAATACCCTTTAATTGAACAAAGTATGGTTTCAATGTAGAACGGTAGTGAGTAGGGGGGTATCAATGGGGCACAACCACAGGCTCAGTCATTGGTCTCGCGATGAGCTGGCAACCGGCGCGGCGGAACACACGCCCCGAGTTTCCGGCGGCCGGGGGATCGTGAAAGGCAAGCGCCGGCAGGTCGCGGCCGCGCTCGTGGCGGTCTCGCTGATGTGCGGGTCGCTGGCGGGTGTCGCGCCCGTGGCCCATGCGGCAGACATGGATGACACACTTGTGGGCATCACATATGACACGTCCACATTTGGCTTGGG
>WRFI01000198.1 GCA_009778875.1 Propionibacteriaceae bacterium
GCTGAATAAAGCCGTAACCTTTTTCGGCGTTGAACCATTTGACGGTTCCGGTTGCCATTCGTATCTCCTAAGAAGTGCGGGTCAAAATCAACCCTGTGGACTGCCAACGAAAAAGGTAACCCACGGTGACAACAGTGCCACACCCGGCGGCATCCTGCAAACCAAACCGGATACTTGGACGGTTTTTGTCGGTGCGGCGTGGTTGCATTGTGGGTATGAGTAACTCTGCGGGCGCCGCCGTCGTGCTTGACGACGCCCAACGCAGCGTGATCGACAAGGCGGCCGATCGCTCGGGTTGCCTGCTGGTGACCGGTGCGCCCGGGTCGGGCAAGACAACCGCACTTGTGGCGGCGGTGTCGAAGCTTGTCAGTGACGGCGTGCCGCTTGGCCGTATCGTCGTGCTGACCCACACCCGTCCGGCCGCGCAGCGTTTGCGCCGCCAGATCATGGAAGCAACTGGCGGGGCGCAGGTGGGGTTGCGCATCACCACGCCCCATGGCTGGTGTCAGGCCTTGTGGCAAAGCTCTCGCCCGCCCGGTCACGCTGCCCTGAGGCTCATCAGCGCGCCGGAGCAGGAGTATCGGGTGCGGGAACTGCTGGACTCCGATCTTCGGGTTCGCTGGCCACCCGAGTTGGCGCAGGCGGTGACGACGCCGGCCTTCGCTGCCCAATTGAGGTTCCTGCTGGCGCGGACGCGCCAGTTGGGCATGGATCCGGACGGTCTGGCGCGGGCCGGGCGGGCGGCCGGGCGCGACGACTGGGTGTCGGCGGCCAGCTTTTTTGACGAGTATCTTGACGTGCTGGACGCCGAGGGTGTTCTCGATTACGCCGAACTGGTGCACCGCTGCCGCGTCCTGCTGGCGGAGCCGGACGTGCGGGCGTCGGTTCGCGCCCACACGGAGGTGGTGTTCGTTGACGAGTTCGCCGAATCCGACGAGTCGGTGGTCGCGCTGCTGCGCGACATCTGGCGCTGCGGCGTCCCGGTGACGGCCTTCGGCGACCCGTCAACGGCTGTGTTCAACTTCCGGGGGGCGTGGCCGGCCGCGTTGCGGCGATTTCCGGGCGAATTCGCCGATGCCAGCGGGCCGGCGCCCGTCATCGATTTGCCCGGCCGCTGGCGGGTGCCTGACATCCGTGAGGCACTGCTGGTCGGCAGCCAGGACGACGAGGCGGCCGCGGTGGCGCAGCGGCTTTGGCTGGCTCGCTCCGGCGGCGTCGAGTGGTCGCAGATGGCTGTGGTTGCCCGCGAGTCGGGCCCGGCGGTGGTCCGTCTGGCGTCCGGCCTGGCGGCCGCCGGGCTGGCGGTGCGGATCGAGGGTGAGGTGCTGGCCCTGGCCGACGTGCCGGCGGTCAAGGTGCTGATGGCCGCCTTGCGTCTGCTGATCGACGCCGCCGGGGCGACCGCCGACCGGTGGGTGGAGGTGCTTTGCTCGCCGCTGGTCGGCCTGGACGAGATTGATCTGCGGCGGTTGGCCGGGGTGATCAGCCCGGCCGATGATTGGCCGGAAACCGTGGTGACCGGGCTGGGTGCGACGTGCCCGGCCGAGGGGGACGCCGAAGTCTGGGGCAAGGCGAAGGCGGCGCTCACGGGCCTGGCCGATCTGGCGGGACGCCTGGAAGAGCTGTCACCCGATGAGGTGGCCTGGCGGGTGTGGACTTTGGCCGGCTGGCCCGAGCGGTTGAGGGAGGCGGCCTTGGGGAGTCAAGAGGACGCGCTGCGGGCTAACCGTGACTTGGATGCCGTGATCGCGCTTTTCGATCTGGCGGCCACGCTGCCGGGGCGCCGGGGGGCTGAGGCAGTGGGTGCTTTGACCGACACTGTGTCGCAACAGGTGGTGCAGCGGGACCGGGCTCGTGAATCCGAAGTCAGCAACGCGGTGACGGTGCTGAGCGCCTATCAGTCCAAGGGGCGGGGCTGGCCGGTGGTTGCCGTCGTCGGGGCGGCGGAAGGTGCCTGGCCGGGCGATGGCTGGACTGATTCGCTGCTCGAGCCGGAAAGGCTGGAGCCCGACGGTGCCGGCCCGGTGTCGGGGCGTCGTGAACAGATGGGGGCGGAGCGTCGTCTGTTCAACCTGGCAGCCAGCCGGGCATCGCGGCATCTGATCGTGACGGGCTCGCCGGGGGTTGATTCAGAGGTTGCCGCGCTCTCGCGTTTCGCCGTCGGCATGGGCCTGGTCGCCGAGAACTGGGACGGCGGGGCGGCCTCAGCCGCCCACCTGTCGGCCAGGGCTTTGGCGGGTGAGTTGCGCGGTGTGGGCGCCTCACCCGACGCGGCGCCCGGTCTGGTCTTGGCGGCGGCGGCCGGTCTGGCGCACCTGCGGTGCGACCCGCGCGACTGGTGGTGGGTCGGCGGCCTGACGGCGGGGCAACGCCCGATTGCCGGGTCGGGCCCAGCCCACATCACGGCCACCTCGGTTGCCACGTTGTTGGCGTGCCCGCGGGCCTGGTTCATGCGCAACGCCGGCGGTGCACCGCGGCCCGGGGTGTCCATGGGCTTCGGGTCGGTGGCCCACGCTTTGTTCGAAGCCTTCTCCACCGGTTTGCCGCCGGGCGATATTTGGTCCGAAGTTGACCAAGTCTGGGCCACCCTGCCCTACAGGGCGGCTTGGCAGTCGTCCTCCGGTCGCCAGGATCTCGAAGACGCGGTGTCAAGGTTCCTCGCGTGGCGCGACGGGCGCAAGGGCCGCCGCTTGCTGGGCACGGAGATTGGTTTCCGCACCGAGGTGACGACACCGGCCGGCCCGGTGGAAGTCAGCGGACGGGTCGATCGTCTCGAGATGGACATGTCGGGCCGCCTTGTGATCGTCGATTTCAAGACCAATCGGACGGCTGAGCCAAAGGCATACTTGGATCAACTGGCGATCTACCGCTTGGCCGTCCAGCAGGGTGTGTTCGAGAGCTTGGCGCCGGGCGTGCGCCGGGCCGCGCCGCCCGAGTTGGTCTGGCCGTGCGTTGAACCGCGGGTTCGGGCGTTCGCCGATGTGGGCTGCCGCGTCGACGGGGTGGCCGACGAGCCGGAGGGCGGCATCGTCTCGCGGCTCGGCCGGGTGGCGGCGATCCTCAAGGCCGAACGGTTCGACGCGGTGCGATGCGCTGATTGCCGCTATTGCGCCTTCCTGGACGGGTGCCCGGCGCAAGCCTTGGGGGTGGACAATGGCTGAGCTTTTGAGAAGTCCGAGCGATCTGGCGCGGTTGATGGAACTGCCGTTTTCAAGCGAGCAGTTGGCGGCGATCATGGCCCCGCTGGCACCAAGCCTGATCGTGGCCGGGGCCGGAACAGGCAAGACGACGGTCATGGCGGCCCGGGTTGTGTGGCTGGTGGGCACTGGCCAGGTTGAGCCGGGCGAGGTGCTCGGCTTGACGTTCACGCGGCGGGCGGCCGGCGAGCTGCGGCAGCGAATTGGGGCGGGGTTGTCACGCCTGCCGTCACCCACCGACGACGACGCCCCGTCCGTGTTCACGTATGACGCTTTCGTCGCGGCGCTGCTGGCCGCACAAGGGCTGCGCCTGGGCCAGGACGGCACCGGCACGCTGATGACGGGCGCCGAACCCTACCAGTTGGCTGATCAGGCGATTGACGATCCGGGTTTCATCCCGGTGCTGCTGCGCGGTACGCCGCTTGCCACCTTGGCAAACCAGGTGATGAAACTGGATCAGCAGATGGCTGGTCATCTCGCCCAGCCCGAGACGGTGGTGGCGGAATCCCTTGACTTCGCGCAGACATGTCAACGGGCTCCCGGGCACCGGGGCGGGCCGTACGCGGACGTCGTCAAGGCCGCCGAGGTGGCAACCCGGCGGGCCGAGCTGGTGTCGTTCGTGCAGCGTTATCGCGAGCTGAAGCGGAGCCTTGGGGTGGTTGAGTTCGCCGATCTGCAGGCCACCGCCACCCGCCTGGCGGCCGAGGTGCCCGAGGTCGGCGCCGCGCTACGTCAGCGCTTCAAGGTGGTGCTGCTGGACGAATACCAGGACACCTCTACCGCCCAGGCGGCCATGCTGGCGGCTCTGTTCTCCGGGCCGAGTGTCGGCCAGGGGCGCGGCCATCCGGTGGCTGCCGTGGGTGACCCACGGCAGGCGATTTACGGTTGGCGCGGCGCCGCCAGCGACAACATGGGCGACTTTCCCGCCCTGTTCCCGATGGCCGA
>WRFI01000199.1 GCA_009778875.1 Propionibacteriaceae bacterium
CAGCCGGCCCGAGCGCACAGACGCCGTACTCGACGCGTAATCAAGTGGCCACCAGGCTTGGGCAGGCGTCTGCGCCGTCGCCAGCTCGAACCGGCGTTCCGCCCGCCATGTCAACCGGCGGAGCCGTCGGAGTGAATTCCCCTCTGGGGAGGGGTGTCGGCGGAGCCGACGGGGTGGTCAGCGCCAGCCCCGCTGAAAGGTGCAGCGCCCACCCCAAAAGGTCATGACGACCGGTGACGGCAGGTCCAGGCCGGCGTAGGGGTTGTTGCGGGCCAGGCTGGCCGTGTCGTCGGCGCTCACGATGGCCCGGCGGGACGGGTCGATCAGCGTGAGTGTGGCGGGGTCATCCGGGCTAAGGGTGCGTCCCTGGTTGTTCAGGTGAAGCAGGCGCGCCGGGGCTTGCGACATGACGCGGGCCACGTCGGCCCAACTGAGCCGTCCGATGTTCACCATGGTCTCAATGACGACGGCCAACCCCTGTTCCAAACCGGTGAACCCGGGGGACGCCTCGGCGATGGGTTTGGCCTTGTCAGCACCTCGATGGGGGGCATGATCGGTGCCGATCATGTCGATGGTGCCGTCGGCCAGGCCGGCCCGCAGGGCCTCGACGTCGTCGATGTGCCTAAGCGGCGGGTTGACCTTGAAGGCGGGGTTGCCGTCAGCCAGATTGTCGGCCGTCAACAACAGATGGTGCGGCGTCACCTCGGCGGTGACATGGACGCCGTCCGCCTTGGCCTGACGCACCAGTTCGACGGATTCCGCGCAAGACAGGTGGCACAGGTGGATTCGGCCACCGGTATCTTTGGCCACCTGGATGTCACGGGCGACGATTGACGTTTCGGCCGCGGTTGGCCAATTGTCGTCCGGGTTCCACGCACCCGGGCCCGCCAGGGCGGGGTCTTGGCAGTGGTCGGCGATCGCGCCGCCAAAGTGCTTGACGGTCAGCAGCGCCTCGCGCAGCAGGTCCGGTGTGGCGACAGCCGCCCCGTCATCGGAAAACAGCCTAACCCCCACCCCCGCCATGCCGGTCAGGTCGGCGAGTTCCTTCCCGGCCCGGTCTGTCGTGACGGCGCCGATGGGCACGACGCGGGCGGCGGCCCCGACGGCGCGGGCGCGGGCGAGCAGCCACTGCACGTCGTCTGGGCCGTTGCAGGCGGGTGTCGTGTTGGGCATGGCGGCCACAGCCGTGAAGCCGCCCCGGGCGGCGGCGGCCGTCGCGGAGGCAATCGTCTCGGCCGGCTCGGCGTGGTCTTCGCTCGGTTCGCGCAGGTGCGTGTGCGGGTCAACCAGCCCGGGCAGTGCGATCAGGCCGCGGGCATCGATAACCTGAGGTGCAGGCGGCACGTCGTCAACCAGGCGCGTGCCCAAGACAAACAGGTCACGCTGTTCCCCGCTGAACAACGTCACCCCGCGAAGCACTAAGTTCATGGACATGAGCCTAGTGCAAGGCGCCGAAATTCCCCTCTGCGGAGGGGTGGCAGTCGCGAAGCGACTGACGGGGTGGTCTCCCAAGGGGGTGCAGCGCCGCAGCCACGGAAAATTGAGGACCATCCATTCAGTCTTTTGTTGCGACCAGGCCTTCAGCGAACGGGTTGAGCACCGGCACACCTGTGTCGGTGAAATCGGTTTCGTTTCCCGTGACGACCGTCAGCCCATGGGCTGCGGCGGTGGCGGCGATCAGGGAGTCGAAATCGACTCGGCGGCCCGACAAGTTAGCCCACGACCACATGACTGATGACGTAACATCCAGGATGCGCCCGCTGTAGTCCTCTTGCAGTTTCACCAGCCAGGTGGTCAGACGTTGGGTTTTGGCGGTTGACCCATTGGCCTCAAGCAGCGCGATTCCGCGCTGAATCTCGCCGATGGTGATGATCGAAAGGCAACAGTCTTCCGCATTGACGCTGGTGAACCACGTGGCAACGTTGGGATTCGGCTGCTGTTTGGTGGCTTGCGACACGACGTTGGTGTCAACGAGGTAGCGCCACATGTCAGTCTCCGAAATCGGGGATTGTGCGGGAAGTGGCACTGGCGAAGTGACGCTGGGCGGCGACGGCGTCGAGCGCATCGGCGATCTCGTCGTCCCCCAGAGGAGGGAAGATGCCGACATACGGCGCGGCGCGGCTGGCTTGCTTCAGCCGGCGGTATTCGTTGATGTCGATGATAGCGGCCACCTCGACGCCTTGCCGCGTGACAATCTGATCGCCATCGGAGCCGACCAACCGCAGCACCTCACTGAATCGTTGCTTCGCTTCCTGGACCTGCCAACTCACTGCATCCTCGATCCTGTCTAGTCTGTCTAGACATATCTTACCAGAGAGACAACTCGCTTCGCGACTGCCACCCCTCCCTGAGGGGAATCCCTGGGCTCAGGTCAGTCAGGCAAGCGATGCGGCTTGGGCCGCCAGCATCCGCTTTGTCCGGTCGATTGATTCGCGGACGATCTTGGAGACCGGGGTGGGCAGGTCCGGACGGGCGGCGAGCCAGGTTTCGGCCTGGTCGACGAACGCCTGGTCGGCCACCGGGGTTGGCCACAGCTGTGTCAGCACGGTGTCGGCCGCCGCATCGCCGCGTCCTGCCCAGATGCCGGCGCCTGAGGCGATGGCCTCCGCCACGCTCCAGTATTGCGCGGCGAATCGCCGGGTCAGGTCCTCCTGGCCGAAGTTCCAGAAGTTGGTGCAGGTTTGCACCAGGGTCTCGTTGGGCACGTCGGCGCTTTGTGTGGCAAGCTGCCAGGCGGCGGCTTTGGTGTCGGCGTCCGAGAGGGCTGCCCGCGCGCCGGCGGCGTGCTCCATGCCGGCTTGGGTGTGGTCGAAGGCCAGCGTCTGCTCGATCTTGGCGTCGTCGGCACGTCCCCAGCGAGCCAGTGCCGTCACGATCAGCCACCGCAGGTCGGTGTCGATGGGCAGACCCTCGGGCACGCCCTCATCATTGAGCCAGCCGCTTATCGCGCATGTGTCGGCCAGTGCTGCACCAACGATCAGGGCGGTGGCCAAAGCTAGTTGCGTGTCGCTGGCCGGGGCGGCGGCACTCAGCAAACCACTCAGGCCCGCCGTCCAGGCCGCCTGGTTGGCGGGGCGAACCTGCACCGCCGAATAGTCGATGGCGGCTTGGCGTCCAGCCTGCAACTGGTTGCGCAGGGCCGTCATGTCCGGCTCTGTCGCCAGGCAGGCCAGCACGATGCTGACGAACTGGCCCGACGGCAGCTCGGCGTCGCGCCACATGTCCTGCAGAATCGTGAAGACGGTCACGCGGGCCAGCGGGTCCGCGATGTTGGCGACGTGAGCAATGGCGGTGGCCAGCGAGGCATCGTCCAGGCGCACCTTCGCGAAGGTCATATCGCCGTCGTTCAGCAGCAACATCGCCGGGCGGGGCTGTCCGACCAGTTGAGGCACATCGCTGGTGGCGCCGGTGGCGTCCAACTCGAAGCCGAACTGGCGCACCAGCTTGCCGTCCTCAAGTTCATAGCCGCCGATGCCCAGATGGTGGCGGCGCAGCGTCGGATAGGCCTTTGGCGCGGTCTGGATGATCTTGGCCGCTGTGATGATTCCCTTGTCGTCGGTCGTCACATCCAGCCGCAGCGTGTTCATGCCGGCCGTGGTCAGCCAGTCGGTGGTGAAGCTCGACAGATCCTTGCCCGAGGCCTCCTGCAGCGCCCCCAACAGATCGTCAAGGCTGGCATTGCCGTACTCGTGGGCCAGCAGATACGCCCGGACGCCCTTCAGGAAATCGTCCTCGCCGACCAGTCCGACCAGTTGCCGCAGGACGGAGGCCCCCTTGGCGTAGGTGATGCCGTCAAAGTTGTGGCGCACGGCATCCAGGTCGACCATGTCAGCGGCGACGGGATGGGTGGTCGGCAGTTGATCCTGGCGGAAGGCCCAGCCCTTTCGTCCGGCCGTGAAACCCGGCCAGGGGTCGGTGCCGCCGTACTGCTTGACGATCTCGGCCTGGCAGTAATGCGACGCCCATTCGGCGAAGCTTTCGTTGAGCCAGATGTCGTCCCACCAGCGCATCGTCACGAGGTCGCCGAACCACATGTGCGCCAGCTCGTGCAGGATGGTGTTGTCGCGCTGGTCGAGCTCGGCGGCCGTCACCCGCGAGCGCCACAGGTATTCGTCCCGAATGGTGATGCAACCGGCGTTC
>WRFI01000200.1 GCA_009778875.1 Propionibacteriaceae bacterium
AGTCCGGTGTGGAACCGGGCCGGGCCCTCGACCCTGGCTTCTCCGAGGCGGCCTACGCCTGGGCAGACGGGGCGTCGCTGGCCGAGGTGCTGGACGACTGTGGCCTGCCGGCGGGGGATTTCGTCCGTTGGACGCGGCAGATCATCGACCTGGCCCAGCAGGTGGCAACGGCCCCCGGCGTGGCCGCTGGCGTGACCGCCACCGCGCTCGGTGTGGTCAAGGCGATGCGACGCGACCTGATCGACATCGACGCCGCCGACGCGGAAGAGTGAGCGTCGCCAAAAATTCCCAGAGGGGAATTATTTGTCACATGCCGGCGGACTGCTGCAGATACGTCAGGAGGGAGTCGGCGGTTTGCGCGATTGCCGGGTTGCCGTTGGCGTCAAACAAGCCACCCCAGCTGATGACATTGCCGTTGACAAGCAGCATCGGCGTGCCTTGCACTCCAGCGGCTGTGCCGTTGGTGGTGTCGTTCGTCATCTGGCCGGTGCTCGGGTCATAGTACAGCGGTGCGTTGCCGCCGAACAGGTAGGTGTTCGGCGGGTTGGGGTTTTGCACCAAACCGGCGTTATTCGGCTCGCTGTAGGCAACCCAGTCACGGGTGGCGCGGCGGTCGTAACAGGCCTGGAAGGTGGTCAGAGCGTCGCCTGTGAAGCCGGCGGCCGTGGCGAAGTCAGACCGCAACTGCTGGTCGGTGTAGCCGGTACCCTCGGTGGCCGGCTGGTTAGCGAAAATGGTGTTGTGGTAGGCAGCGTACTTGGTGTTATCCACAACGTCAGCGCAGGCCGCCGCGATGCCCGCCATCGTGGATGACGAATTCCCGCCGAAGCGGTCGAGGAAGGTGCGCAGGTGATAGCGCAAGATGATGTCGCCCGACGCCGCCAAGTCCGCGAAGGCCTGGTCGTAGCCCTGCTCGAGCTTGCCGCAGTAGGGGCACTGATAGTCGAACTGGACGTCGACGATCAGGGCGTCCGGTTTGGGGGTGCCGGGAACCTGGATCCAGGCCGACTTGGTGAAGTCGGTGCTGTTGCCGTCCGGCGGCACCACCTGCGGCGCGGCGAGCACCCCCGACATGGGTGACGTGTCTTTGGGCGGCCACGCCCAGTGCCCAATCCCCACGCCGGCTGCCGCCGCCACCAGGGCGACGGCCACGATCACTGGGACCACCCACGAGGCCCGCCTCACCGGAGCGCTCGCGCCGAAGGTTTCCCCGGCATCCTTTGAGTGACGAGCAGCGACGGCCGCCTTGACAAACGTGTCGTCTTGCGCCTCCAGCCAGTCGAGCAGAGCGGCGTCGGCTGACGGGTTGGCCGCCACCAGCGGCCGCAACGCCGGCTGGGCGGCGGCAATTTGCGTCAAGTCGGCGGAAGACGTGTCGGCCTTTACGGCGGCACGCGCCGCGGTGACGAAGCTTGAAAAGTCAGCCATCTGGTTCCTCCTGATTTACCAGACAACTCTACCGGTATTCTGGAACCGTGAGTTTGGCTATCCGCATCATCCCTTGTCTGGACGTTGACGCCGGCCGTGTCGTCAAAGGCGTCAACTTCACCGACCTGCGCGACGCCGGTGACCCCGTCGAGCTGGCCGCCCGGTATTACGCCGAGGGCGCCGACGAGATCACCTTCTTAGACATCTCGGCGTCCGCCCAGCAGCGGGCCACCACCCGCGAGGTCGTCCAGCGCTGCGCGGAGACGGTTTTCATACCGCTGACGGTCGGTGGCGGTGTGCGAAGCGTTGACGACGTCGACGTGTTGCTGCGCACCGGGGCGGACAAGGTGTCGATCAACACGGCCGCGATCGCCGACCCGCCCGTCATCAACGCCATCGTCAACCGCTTCGGCAACCAGGTGCTGGTGCTGTCGCTGGACGCCCGGCGCGAGGCTGGCCAGCCGTCCGGGTTCGGGGTGACGACCCACGGCGGGCGCCGCCCGGCCGGGCTGGACGCCATCGAGTGGGTGCGTCAGGCGGTGAGCCGCGGTTGCGGCGAGGTGTTGCTGAACTCGATGGACGCCGACGGGACGACGGCCGGCTTCGACATCGAGATGATTGAGGCCGTCCGGGCGTCCGTCGACGTGCCGCTGATCGCCTCGGGCGGGGCGGGCAAGGCCGAAGACTTCGTGGCGGCGGCCAAAGCAGGCGCCGACGCCGTGCTGGCGGCCTCCGTCTTCCACTTCGGCACGCTGACGATTCTTCAGGCCAAGCGGGCCCTGGCCGACGCCGGTTTCCCGGTTCGTCTCGAAATGTGAAACGAGTAGCCATTTCCTCATCGGTCGGCTAGCATAGGCACGTGCTCAAATCCTTGGTACTTATCCATTAGCGCTTCGGCAGCCCGAAGCGCTCCCTCGTTTGCGGTTTCGCAGCGAGGGTTTTTTGTATACGAACCAGGCCAGTTTAGAGAAGGAAGGTAGCCCATGGAAGGCCAGATGATGACCGGCGCCCAGGCGTTGATCGCCTCGCTGGAGCAGGCGGGCGTCGAAGTGCTGTTCGGCATACCAGGCGGCCAGATCTTGCCGTCATTCGACCCCATGTATGACTCGAAGATCCGTCAGATCCTTGTACGTCACGAGCAGGGCGCCGGGCACGCCGCCGAGGGCTATGCGATAGCCACCGGCAAGGTCGGTGTTTGCATCGCGACGTCCGGGCCGGGCGCCACCAACCTTGTCACGCCGATACTGGACGCCTACATGGATTCGGTGCCGATCGTCGCGATCACCGGGCAGGTGGCCGGGCCATCCATCGGCACGGACGCCTTCCAGGAGGCGGACATCCGGAACATCACGACACCGATCACGAAGCACAACTTCCTGGTGACCCGCACCGAGGACATTCCGCGGGCCATCAAGGAGGCCTTCCACATCGCGTCGACGGGACGCCCGGGCCCCGTCCTGGTCGACATCACCAAGGACGCCCAGAACGGCACCGCGCCGTTCGTGTGGCCCAAGACCATCAATCTGCCCGGCTACAAGCCGACCACCAAGCCGCACGTCCGCCAGGTCCAGCAGGCAGCGGAGATGATCGCGGCGGCCAACCGTCCCGTCCTTTACATTGGCGGTGGCGTGGCGCGTGCCGGGGCGGCCGAGCAGTTGACCAAGTTCGCGCACATGACCGGTATTCCGGTGACGACGACGCTGATGGCCCGCGACGTGTTCTCCTCCGACGACCCGCTGTCGCTGGGCATGCCGGGCATGCACGGCACCGTCGCGGCCGTCGGCGCGTTGCAGAAAGCCGATCTGCTGATCGCCATCGGCACCCGCTTCGACGACCGGGTGACCGGCAAGCTGTCGGCTTTCGCGCCGCTGGCCAAGGTGATCCACGCGGACATCGACCCGGCCGAAATCGGCAAGAACCGGGCGGCCGATCTGCCCATCGTGGGGGACGCCAAGGCCGTCCTGACCGAGCTGGTGTCGCTGTTCGAGACGATGGAGCACCCCGATTGGCAGCCGTGGCGCGACTATCTGGACGGGTTGAAGGCCCGCTACCCGTTGGGCTGGGAAACCCCGACCGACGGCAAGCTGTCGCCTCAGGCCGTCATCAAGCGCATCGGCGAACTGGTCGGCCCGGAGGCGATCTACGTGACGGGGGTGGGGCAGCACCAGATGTGGTCGGCCCAGTTCCTGCCGCACGAGCGCCCGGGTTCGTGGCTGACGTCCGGCGGTTCCGGCACGATGGGTTACTGCATCCCGGCGGCCATGGGCGCCCAGGTTGGCCAGCCCGGCAAGGTGGTGTTCGGCATCGACGGCGACGGCTGCTTCCAGATGACAAACCAGGAGATCACCACCTGCTCGCTCAACGGCATACCGATCAAGATCGCCATCATCGCCAACAACACGTTGGGCATGGTGCGGCAGTGGCAGACCCTGTTCTACGGGAAGCGGTATTCCAACACCGATCTGCACACCGACGACATCCCCGATTTCGTCAAGATGTCCGAGGCGATGGGGGCCGCCGCCTTCCGCGTCACAACCGAAGACGAGATAGACGAGACCATCGCGAAGGCGATGGCCATCAACGATCGTCCCGTCGTCATAGAGTTCAAATGCGCCACCGACGCCCTGGTTTTGCCCATGGTGCCGGCCGGGGCCAGTAACGATGAAATCTTGATAGCACCGGGCGTTGGCCCAGATTGGCAGGAG
>WRFI01000201.1 GCA_009778875.1 Propionibacteriaceae bacterium
CTTCGTCGCGTCGTCCAGGGGTTGCCCCGGCCCGGCGGCGTTGTACAGCCCCAGCACGAACGAGTTGAACTCGTGGCCGCCCGGCACGCCGCCGAAGCTCAACCCCGTGTCCACAAGGCTCTCACCGCCGCCCCGCAGGACGTCCACCCGCGGCGTCAGCCCGCCCAGAGCCTGGGCGTCGGCCCCGCCGAACACCTGCACGGCCACCTTGCCGCCGCTGAGGCCGGCCAGCTCCGTCAGGTAACCCTTCAGCTCGGCGGCGATCGGCTGGCCGTCCATGACGACCCGCAGAGTCAGCGGATTCTCGAAGCGGGCGAACAGCGGCGTCAATTGGGCGCGGATGTCGGCGCTGAAGTACCCGCCACCGGGCGCTGCGGCCACGGCGGGCGCGTCGGCCGGCGCCGCCGTCGGCGCCTGGCTGGTGGTCGTCGGGTCAAGTTCGCGCACCGGCGCTTTGGGCACCAGGCCCGTCTTGGTTTGCATGGCGGCGATGTGGCGCTCCAGCTCGGTGGCCGCGGTGGCGCCGTCGCTCGTCGCCGTCACCACCTGGCGCAGCGCCTTGGGGCGGACGTCCCCGGCCGCGTACAGGCCGGCCACCGTCGTCGCCATGGTGGTGGGGTCGGTGACCACGTAGCCCTGGCCGTCCAGCTCGACGACGCCCTTGACCAGTTCGGTGGCCGGCGCCAAGCCGACGAAAACGAACGTGCCGAAGGTCTGGCCGTCAGGCGCCTGATAGTTGGTCGCCTCGCCCGTGGCGCTGTTGTGGTAGCGGGCGGTGC
This sequence comes from Propionibacteriaceae bacterium, assembly GCA_009778875.1. Classification (GTDB taxonomy): domain Bacteria; phylum Actinomycetota; class Actinomycetes; order Propionibacteriales; family Propionibacteriaceae; genus WRGV01. The sequence goes on from WRFI01000201.1 coordinate 780, forward strand.
GCGGCATGGAGTCGCCCGCCACCTCGTCCATGACGGTGTTGTACAGCACCGTGATCTTCGGGTTGGCTTCGACGTCCTCAACGTTGGCCTTTGGCGCCTTCAGCGCGGCGCCCCGCACCAGAAGGGTGACGTGACGGGCGTACTTCGTCAGGAAGACGGCCTCATCCGCCGCCGCCAGCCCGCCGCCGACGACAAACACGTCTAGGCCGGTGAAGAACTCGCCGTCGCAGGTGGCGCAGTAGGCCACGCCGCGTCCCTTGAACTCGTCCTCGCCGGCGAACCCGACGGAGCGGGGCGCGGCGCCGGACGCCAGCACGATGCCGAAGCAGCGCCTGTCGCCGGCACCGGTGTGGACGACCTTGATGTCGCCGGTCACGTCGATGCCCGTCACCTCGGCGCTCAGAAATTCGGCGCCGAAGTTGCTGGCCTGCTGGCGGATCGTCCGCGCCAGGGCCTCCCCGGAGGTGCGCTCGATGCCCGGGTAGTTGACAATGTCGTCCGTGGTGGTGGCCTGGCCGCCGATCTTGTCTTTCTCGATCACCAGCACCCGGTACCGGCCCCGCGCCAAATAAAGCGCCGCCGTCAGCCCGGCTGGCCCCCCACCGATGACCACTGCGTCGAACAGGTCCTGGTTGTCGTCCATATTGAGCCTTTCAGTCAGGTAAAACAATACGTGGCCATGCCCGCGGTGGTCTTAATTCCCCTCCTGAGGAGGGGAATTTTCTCCGTCGGCTCCGTCCGCCGCGGCACATAGATCAGGCGTTCGAGTGATTTGCCATGGCGGGCGGAACGCCGGTTCGAGCTGGCGACGGCGCAGACGCCTGCCCAGGCCGGGTGGCCACTTGACCACGCGTCGAGTACGGCGTCTGTGCGCTCGGGCCGGCTGGAGCCCGCCGCGGCGAAGACCACCCCGTCGGCTCCGCCGCCACCCCTCCTGAGGAGGGGAATCTAATCGTCTATCAGAGTTGGCCGACGAGGTCCAGCGACGGGGCCAGTGTGGCGGCACCGGGCTGCCAGTTGGCGGGGCAGACCTGGTCGTCGTGGGTGGCGACGAACTGCGATGCCTCGACGCGGCGCAGCAACTCGTGGGCGTTGCGACCGACGCTGCCGGAGTTCACCTCGTAGGCGACGATCTTGCCCTCGGGGTTGATGACGAAGCTGCCGCGCTCGGCGACACCGTCGGCCTCGATCATGACGTCAAAGTCCTCGGCCAGGGCGTGCGTCGGGTCGGCGAGCATCGGGTACTGGATCTTCTTGATGGTGTCGGAGGCGTCCCTCCACGCCTTGTGCACCCAGTGGGTGTCGCACGAGACGGAGTAGATCTCGCAACCGACCTTCTGGAACTCGGCATAGAGGTCAGCCAGGTCGCCCAGCTCCGTGGGGCAGACGAAGGTGAAGTCAGCCGGGTAGAACACGAAAACCGACCACTTGCCGAGCAGATCGGCCTTGGTGACGGTCTTGAAGTCGTTGTTGACAAAAGCCTGCACTGAGAAGTCGGCAACATCTTTTCCGATAAGGGACATGGTTTCCATCCTTGAATAATTGGGGCTAGGACGATCCCGCCGTGGATACTCCTACAACAGTAGTCCCGCGGGACTCATTCCCGCGCCGCAGGGCATTGGGGCTCGTTGTCCGCTACAGTGGGATACGCGGGGATACCGTTCCAAGGAGGAAAATGATGGGAGTGCTCCAAGAGCATTTCACGTTAGACAATGGCGTGCTGATCCCGAAGGTGGGCTTCGGCACGTGGCAGACGCCCGACGATGTGGCGCCCCAGGCCGTGTTGACGGCCCTGCGGGTGGGCTACACACACATCGACACGGCCCGGGCGTACCAGAATGAGGCGGGCGTGGGCAAGGGCATCCGGGCGGCCGGTGCGACGCGGGAAGAGGTGTTCGTCACGACGAAAGTGCCTGCCCAGATGAAGACGTATGCCGAAGCCAAGGAGTCAATCGAGACGTCCCTGGCCCAGTTGCAGATGAGCCAGGTGGACCTGCTGCTGATCCACGCGCCGCGGCCGTGGCAGGAGATGTTCACCCCCGGTGCCCCGCGTTATTTCGACGAAAACGCCGCCGTCTGGAAGGCGCTCGAAGAGGCGTACCAGGACGGACGGGCTCGCGCGATCGGCGTCTCAAACTTCCAGATCGACGACATCGAGAACATCACCAGCCGGTGCGACATAGCGCCGCTGGCCGATCAGATCAGGTTCCACATCGGGCATACCCAAGAGGAGCTGGTGGAGTTTTGCCAGGCCTCGGGCATCCTGGTCGAGGCATATTCGCCGATCGCCACCGGCAAACTGCTGGACGATCCGAGCATCGCCGTCGTCGCCAGCCGGCTGGGCAAGTCGGTGGCGCAGGTGTGCATCCGCTACGCGCTTCAAAAGGGCACCCTGCCGTTGCCGAAGTCGGTTCACGAGCAGTTCATCATCGAGGACGCCCACGTCGACTTCGAGATCAGCCCAGACGACATGGCGGCGCTGGACTCCATCCAAGACGTCGACGACTAATTGGGGGTGTGAAGCGGAGCCGACGGGGTGAATTCCCCTCCGCGGAGGGGTGGCGGCGGAGCCGGGGTGAATTCCCCTCTGGGGAGGGGTGTCGGCGGAGCCGACGGGGTGGTCCCGCGAGGGGTGCAGCGTCGGAGCCACGGAAAATTCCCCTCTGCGGAGGGGTGTCGGCGGAGCCGACGGGGTGGTCTTCCAAGCGTGTGCAGAAACGTGACGATCCCTGTGTTGACGCCCGGTTCCACGCCCCCCTGCTGCCGCGTCCCCCCAGGGGGACTTGCCGCCGAACACCCCTACCGCACCACGGTTTGTGGCCGGGGTCCCCACTTCAGTCGGCAGCACCAGCTAACTGCCGCCACACCCAGGGTATCTTCCACATTTGGCAGCAAGGCCCCCAAGCAGACAGGCAGGCGACAGCATTTTTGGAACACCCCGCTTTCTGTGCGGTCAGGCGGTGTGGGAAACACGGAAAGCAAGGTTCCCCGGCAAACAGTCACACCTGTCGCAACCACCAACAAGGTTCGGCAGGGGACAACCGGTCCATCGCGGCGCAGCCACGATGGTTTGGGCGGGCGCCAAACCCGGCCACAACCAGACAACACCGCCCCAAACCCCGCCAACTGTCGGATAACCGGGTGCCCGTGAGCTAACTCCGCAAACCTCCCCTGTTTTGGTGGGGTTATCTCCTCCAGGAGCGTCGCCGAGGCGGTCAGGGTGAATTCCCCTCTGGGGAGGGGTGGCGGCGGAGCCGACGGGGTGGTCTTCCAAGCGTGTGCAGAAAGGTAACCAACCACCCCGTCAGTCGCTTCGCGACTGC
>WRFI01000202.1 GCA_009778875.1 Propionibacteriaceae bacterium
TACGTCGACCTGATCTGCACCTGGGGGCCGGGCCTGCTGGGGCACGCCCACCCGAAGGTGGTCGAGGCTGTGCAGGCCGCCGCCGCGCGGGGGTTGTCGTTCGGCGCCCCGACGCTGGGCGAGGTTGACCTGGCCGAGGAGATCCACACCCGGGTTCCGGCCGTCGAGCAGGTGCGTCTGGTGTCGACGGGCACCGAGGCGACGATGACGGCCATCCGCCTGGCGCGCGGCGTCACCGGGCGGGACCTGATCGTCAAGTTTGCCGGCTGCTATCACGGTCACGTCGACTCGCTGCTAGCCCAGGCCGGTTCGGGGGTGGCGACGTTCGCGCTGCCCGGGTCGGCCGGCGTGACGGCCGCGACGGCCGCCGAGACGATCGTCGTCCCCTACAACGATGCGGAGGCGGTGGAGGCGGTGTTTGCCGAGAAGGGCGACCAGATTGCCGCCGCCATCACCGAGCCAGCCGCCGCCAACATGGGTGTCGTGCCGCCGGAACCGGGATTCAACGCGGCGCTGCGGCGCATCACGGCGGCACACGGGGCGCTGCTGGTTTTCGACGAGGTGCTGACGGGGTTCCGCGTCGGCCCGGCCGGCTGGTGGGGGCTGGAGAGGGACGCGTCCATCGCGGCGGGCGAGCCCGTCTGGACGCCTGACCTGTTCACGTTCGGGAAGGTTGTCGGCGGTGGCATGCCGGTGGCGGCCGTCGGCGGGCCGAAAGCGCTGATGGAGCAGTTGGCGCCGCTCGGGCCCGTCTATCAGGCCGGGACGCTGTCGGGCAACCCGGTGGCCGTGGCGGCGGGGTTGACGACCATGCGCCTGGCGGACGCGGCCGTCTACGCCAAGGTGGACGACGTCGCGGCACGCCTTTCGGGGGCGGTCGATGAGGCGCTGGACGACGCCGGTGTGCCCCACCGGGTGCAGCGGGCCGGGTCGTTGTTCTCGGTGTTCTTCGGCGAGGCGGCGGGACGGGGCGGGGTGCGCAACTATGCCGACGCGCAGGCCCAGGACGTGTTCCGCTATGCGCCGTTCTTCCATGCCATGCTTGATGCCGGAGTGAGCTTGCCGCCGTCCGTCTTCGAGGCCTGGTTCTGCTCGGCCGCCCATGACGATGAGGCCGTGGCGAAGATCGTGGCGGCTTTCCCGGCTGCGGCTAGGGCGGCGGCGTCCGCGGCGGCCTGACAGCACCGCCGCGCAGCCGGTAAGCTTGGGCAAGCTGGCCCCGTAGCTCAGGGGATAGAGCGAAGGTTTCCTAAACCTTGCGTCGGGCGTTCGAATCGCCCCGGGGCCGCTGGTTGTATCTAGCCATTGACTGCGCCGGGTGGTCGTCGTCAGCAACATACCATCATCCCGCGCAGGGCTACTTTTGAACGGGCCGCCATGCTACGATGGGTAGGGATTGTAGGGAAGGATGTTTCGATGTCTATTGAGTTGCTTGACGTGGCGAAAGTGATGCCAAAAGGTCAAATCACCATTCCGAAAGACGTACGCCAGAAACTGTCTGTCGACACCGGTGACAAGGTTGCTCTCATCTGGGACAATGATCGCGTCGTCATGATGAACCCAGCGCTTTACGCCATGCGGGTACTACAAGACAGTATGGCCGGCCAAGCTGAACAAGCCGGGTTTCAAACCGAGGAAGACGTGGCCGACTACATCGCCACGATGCGTCGAGACGGTGCCACGGCGTGAAGTATCTTCTGGACACAAATGTCATCATCTCCGCCATGCTGTTCCCAACGGGAACACCCGGGCAAGCCTACGATCTGGCGTTGACCACACCGCACGCCATCGTCGTCGCTGACTACACCATCACTGAATTGCGCAAGGTGTTCCGCCTGAAGTTTCCTAACCGGCAAGCCGACCTTGAACAATTCTTGGACACCATGGTGCCAGGGATCACGATTGTGCCAACACCGGCGGTAGTTGAGGGAGTCGATGTTGAGCGGGTGAGGGATAACAAAGACTGGCCCATTGTGCGGGCAGCAGTAGCGGCCCACGTGGACGCCATCATCACTGGCGACAAGGATCTGCTCGACGCAGAGCTACCCTCTCCGTCAGTGTTGACTCCAGCCGCGTTCCTGCGAAGCCTCACCCGTCAGTGACCGCGAGAGTGAGCCTTCGAGAAGTGGGTGGCCGGAGCCGCCAGCCGTGCCCGTAAGCTTGAGCTTATGGATGATTTGGGGCTGCAGGCTTGCCTGGACAAGATGACGGACGCGGGGGTCGGGGCCTCGGCGATGGCGTCGTTCGTCCGTCAATACGCGAAGCTCGCGTCGGGTGCCACCGGGCTGATTCCCGAGGCGTCCATTGAGCCGCTGCTGGACGTCCCGTCCTTCGATGGCGAGGTGCCAACCGATGCGGCAGAGGCGATGAGTCACCTGGTGGTCATCAAGCTCAACGGAGGGCTGGGCACGTCGATGGGGTTGACGGGCCCCAAGTCGTTGCTGCCGGTGCGGGACGGACGCAACTTCCTGGACCTGATCGTCGCGCAAGTGATGGCGGCCAGGCGTCAGTGGGGCATCGGACTCCCCCTTGTGCTGATGAACTCGTTCGCGACCAACGACGAGACGCTGGCTGCGCTCGAACCGTACCCTGAGCTGCCGACAGCGAACCTGCCGATGTGCTTCGTCCAGAGCAAGGAACCCAAACTGTGGGCAGACACGCTGCAACCGGCAAAGTGGCCTGCGGATCCGGCGCTGGAGTGGTGCCCGCCCGGCCACGGCGACATCTACGGCACGCTTCACGACGACGGCCTGTTGGCCGCCCTGATCGAGGCCGGCTACTGGTACGCCTTCGTCTCGAACGCCGACAACCTGGGGGCCGTCCCCTCGGCCGGTCTGGCCAGTTGGTTTGCCCATTCGGGGGCGCCATACGCGGCTGAGGTGTGCCGCCGCACCGTCAACGACAAGAAGGGCGGTCACTTGGCCCGGCGTCTGCGCGACGGGCGCCTGATCCTGCGCGACACGGCCCAGACTTCGCCGGATGAGATGGGCTTCTTCACCGACGAGCACCGTCACCCCTTCTTTCACACCAACAACCTGTGGTGGGATCTGCGCGTCGTGCGCCAGTTGCTGGCGGCGGGCGAGTTTGATCTGCCGCTGATCCGCAACGTCAAGACGATCGACCCGACCGACAAGACGACCCCCGCCGTCATCCAGATTGAGACGGCCATGGGCACCGCCATTGAGCTTTTCGAAGGGGCGCAGGCAATTGAGGTGCCGCGCGACCGGTTCGTGCCCGTCAAGAAGACCAACGAACTGCTGCTGTTGAGGTCGGATGTGTACACGATCTCTGACGCTGGCGAGCTGACGGCGCAGACGCCGGCCATCCCCCTGGTTGATCTGGGTTCCGCCTACCAGTTCGTCGACGAGTTCGATGCCCGCATACCGTCGGCTCCGTCGCTGCGGGCCGCCACATCGTTGGTTGTGCAGGGTGATTGGACGTTCGGGCGCGACGTGACGGTGCTCGGCGATGTGCGCCTGGAGGATGACGGACAGGTTGGTATTGTGCCGGACGGGGCCGTTCTCAAGGGGACGGCACACAATGCCCAGGAGTTCGCCGCGATGCAGGAGGCGGCGGCCGGGCTCGGGCTCAGCGCCGCGCCGCAACTGCGCCAGCCGGGCCCGCTGAGCGACGCCGACCGTCGGCTGATCGCCGAAGTGCCCCCGCACCACGGTCGCGTGTAGGCCTGATGTCACCGGTTATCCACAGCCGGGAGTGTTTTGAAGTCGTCCTGTGGATACCGCCGGAATTGAACGGTAGCGGGCAATAGTGAAGGCATGAAATTCTCACTTCATGGCATTTCCCAGTTCGTGCGCTGGCATCGCCGGGGCATCGGGCTGTTGGCCCTTTGCGTCGCGGTGATCGCCGGGCTCGGGGCGGCTTTGACCCCGCCTGCTGCGCCTGTCGCGCTGGTTGTGGCGGCGCGTGCGCTGTCGCCCGGCGCGGCGCTGGCGGCCGGCGATCTCACCGTCATCATGGTGAGTGACGTTGAGGTGCCTGAGGGCGGGTTTTCCGACCCGGCGCAGGTTGTCGGGCGCCCGCTGGTTATCGGTGTGACGATGGGCA
>WRFI01000203.1 GCA_009778875.1 Propionibacteriaceae bacterium
GCACGCGGGGGCGGCGCTGGCCGGTTTCGTCGACGACCTGTCGAACTGGTACGTCCGCCGGTCGCGCCGTCGCTTCTGGGCGGGCGATCCGAATGCGCTGTGGACGCTGCACGAGACGCTCGATGTCGTCACCCGATTGATGGCGCCGCTGACGCCGTTCGTCACCGAGCGGGTGTGGCAGGACTTGTTCGTCGCCACGGACGAGGCGGCACCCGCCTCCGTCCACCTGGCGTCTTGGCCGGTGGCCGATCAGGGACTGGTGGACGGCGGGCTGGAGGCGTCCATGGACTTGACCCGCCGGCTTGTGGAGCTGGGGCGGGCGGCCCGCGCCGAGGCCAAGATGAAGACGCGCCAACCGCTGGCCCAGGTGTTGATCTCGGCGGCGGCCGATGCCCGTCTGAACGACGAGTTGCGGGCCGAGATTCTGGCCGAGTTGAACGTTGGCCGGGTGTCGACGTTTGCCTCGGCGGGCGACGTCGTGGACTATTCGGCGAAGGCGAACTTCCGGGCGCTGGGCAAGCGTTTCGGGGGCCAGACGCAATCCGTCGCGGCGGCGGTGGCGGGGGCGGACGCTGCCGGTTTGGCCCGCGAATTGGGCAGCGGGCACGTCACGCTGGACGTGCCTGGCCTCGGCGTTGTGGAGCTTGGCCCGGACGAGGTTGTCGTCACGGAGCGCCCGCGCGAGGGCTGGTCGGTGCTGGCCGACGGCGGTGAGACGGTCGCCCTCGACCTGACGTTGACGCCTGAGCTGGTGCAGGCGGGCCTGGCGCGCGAGGTCATCCGTCTGGTGCAGGACGCCCGCAAGGCGTCCGGCTTCGACGTCTCCGACCGGATAGCACTGGTATGGACGGGCGACGGCAGCGAGGCAGGCGAGGCGACGGCAGCGGCGATCCGAGCCCGTCAGGCCGAGATAGCTGAGGAAGTGCTGGCCACCAAGATGGCCGAAGCCGCAGTGGGCGGACCGTCAAGGTTCGAGGACGAGACGCTGGGCCTGGCGTTCAGTGTAAGTGTCCGATAAGTCACTCGTGTGGTCGGCAGAGGCTTCAGTCGGTGGCACGGTGCTTGATCCGCAATCTGTGCACCAAAACTGCCACAAAGTGTACATTGAACCAACCACAATCTGTACATTGAAATGGTCACAAAGTGTGCATTCGTGTGGAATGATTGAGCCGGCCTGGAACACGCATATCCGGTCATCTGCCAGCCTTCGAAGGACCGCCAGGCGTCACTTCTGTGATCCGTCGCTGGCATGCATGGCGCTCGGGCTGTCGCCAGATCGTCTGCTGGCTGACCTCGAATACATGGGGTTGTTGTTCGAGTCGGCGGTGATCCACGATCTTCGCGTCTACGCCGGGGCGCTTGGGGCTCATCTGTTCCACTACCGCGACTCCAACGGCCTTGAGGCTGACGTCATTTTGGAAATGCCGGACGGCTCCTGGGCGGCAGTTGAAGTGAAGCTTGGCTTCGGTGCCTCTGATGAGGGCGCCAAGAGCCTGCTGGCCGTCGCCGAAACGATCGACCAGTCAAAGATGGGCAGCCCGCGTGCGCTGATCGTCATCACTGGTTCAGGTTTTGCCCACCGGCGCAAGGACGGCGTTGCTGTCGTCCCGCTGGCGCTACTGGGCCAGTGATGGTGCTGCAGCCAGCTTTTCCAGCTTTTCTGCCTTGAAGTCGGGCAGGAAGATCATGACGCCCGCGACTGCGGCGACCAGCTTCGAGCTGACGTTGAACAGCAGCGGCACCGTGCTGGACGGGTAGGCGAAGCCGGTGGTGATGGCCCAGCCCGCCCAAAGCAGGAACATGACGGCCAGGGCGAACAGCGTCTCGCGGCGCAGGCGGGCGGCCGGCGTCAAGGTGCAGATGGCCAGCGTGGCAATGATGAACAAGAAAAGCGGCATGAAGTACAGCCACCGGTACAGGGCGACCGGGTCAGGGACGTTCAGGTGCCACATGATGATCCAGTCGAAGGGGAACTCGAACATCACCGGGCCGGCGCCAGCACCGGCGATGGCGCTGACGAGGGCGACTTTCCAGCCGTACCGCTTGCGCAGCCAGACGAAAATCAGGACGAAGGCGATCAGCGCAAACAGGATCGTGAACCGGGTGATCGGGTTCTTGCTGCCCACCGCCGTCTGGCCGCTGGCGACCACCTCGTTGTGGATCGCTAGCCCATAGGCGATTTGCACCCAATCCAGGATGTACACGCTGAGCACCCAAATGACGGCGACGAAGATGCCGATCACAACCCCGCCGTGCCGGGCGGCGTGGGTCTTGCGCAGGCGCCAGCCGGCCAAGGCAAGCACCACCGCAATCACCAATAACACGCACGTCAGCACGATGCGCGTCGTCCCCGTGAAACTGGTCCATTGGCTGTACTGGATCATGTTGCCGCCCTCCTGGCTTCCCTGCAACGCGGGCAAACATACCCGCGAACATCATGTTAGTGCTGCGCGGGGTAAAAAGCGCCGCAGGGATGAAGTCGAACCGTGTTCAGCGGTCTTGATCGCGCAGCGCCACCTGAAGTCGGGCGCGACGAGTGCCTTTCCGGGCCTTGGCCACGTGACGGCCAGCGGCATTGGACCGGCGCAGCTCAGCGACCAGACGGGCATATTCCCGTCCGGCTCGGTTCGTCTTGGTTTCGGTCACGCCACCATGATAGTGCCCAGGTGGGACGCGACGTTCCAGGTGAAACCTCTCGGGCCTGGGCTCGTCAGCTCTTGGGGACGTCCACCATCGCGTTGACGTGGGCGCCGCGAACCATCATCTTGCCGGTGTCAGGGAAGGTGACGATGTCGACGGGGCTGGCCTTGACGTCGAAGTCGATGAAAACCAGTGGCTCGGTGTCTGAGGTGTTCGAGACGACGTGGGCGCCCTTTTCGCCGGTCGGGAAGCACAGCATGTCGCCGGCCTTGACGGGCGTCTCTCCGTCAGCACCGCGCAGCTTGCCGGTGCCGCTGACAATGTAGAAAATCTCCTCGCTCTGGTCGTGGAAATGGTAGCCGAAGGCGAAGTTGCCGACGGGCACCTCGATGAACGCTGCCGAGCAGGTGTCGATGTCGGCCCCCGCCACCACCGGCTTGATGTAAAACACGTTGCCGTCGCGCCCCGCCTCGTTGGCGTCAATGTCGTCACGGTTCTTGATGATGAGATCCTTCATGATGAATGCTCAATTCTGTGCAGTTGGTTTTCTATTGATCCTAGACCCGCTCACGGGGCCTCCTTAGGAGGGGTGCCGGCGGAGCCGGCGGGGTGGTCTCGCGAGGGGTGCAGCGCCGGAGCCACGGAAAATTCCCCTCCTTAGGAGGGGTGTCGGCGGAGCCGACGGGGTGGTCGGTCACGTTCCTGACACGGACGCGTTGCGTCCTTTGCTTCGGGTTTGATGGTGGCGTTGGCCGGGTTTGGGGTTCTGCCCGGGACAGCCACCCTCTGTGTTGACGCCCGGTTCCAGGGCCCCCCTGCTGCCGCGTCCCCCCAGGGGGACTTGCCGCCGAACACCCCTACCGCACCACGGCTTGTGGCCGGGGTTCCCACTTCAGTCGGCAGCACCAGCCAACTGCCGCCACGCCCAGGGTATCTTCCACATTTGGCAGCATGGCCCCCAAGCAGGCAGGCGCCAGCACTTTTGAAACACCCCCACCGGTTCGCCAGCTTCTGGTGCGACGGCGAAGAGCGTTCCCCCTTTTTCGCAGCAACGAGCCTAACTGTCACCGACACCCCCCACCAGTTCGACACGAGTGCGGTAGGCAGTTTGGGAAACGCGGAAAGCCAGGTTTCCCGGCAAACAGTCACACCAACGCCACCACCAGCCGGGTCCGGCAGGGACGTTCGGTCCATCGCGGCGCAGCCATGATGGGTTGGGCGGGCGCCAAACCCGGCCACAACCAGACGATACCCGCCCCAAACCCCGCCGACTGTCAGATAACCGGGTGCCCGTGAGCTAACTCCGCAAACCTGCCCTGTTTTGGACCCCGACCCCGACGGTTGCCGGACTTACCTACATGAAAACAGTGCCAAA
>WRFI01000204.1 GCA_009778875.1 Propionibacteriaceae bacterium
CGGTGCCGACCTGGCAAACCTGGCCAACGAGGCGGCGCTGCTGGCCGCCAAGCGGGCCGACACGCTGGTGTACCAGCGGGACTTCACCAATGCGCTGGAAAAGATCCAGTTGGGCGTGGCCCGCCAGGTCGTCATTCCCGAGAACGAAAAGCGCCGCACCGCCTATCACGAGGCGGGCCATGCCCTGCTCGGCATGCTGCAAAAGGGTGCCGACCCGGTGCGCAAGGTGTCGATCATCCCGCGCGGCCAGGCGCTCGGTGTCACCTTGTCGACGCCCGACACGGACAAGTACGGCTACGATCGCGACTACCTGATGGGGCGCATCGTCGGCGCACTCGGCGGCATGGCGGCCGAGTCGGTGATCTTCGGTGTGGTCACCACCGGCGCCGAGTCCGACCTCAGTTCGGCCACGGCGATTGCCCGCCAGATGGTCGGCAAGTGGGGCATGAGCGAAAAAGTCGGACCGATGCAGGTTCTCAACGATTCCATCGACCCGCGCACCAACGGCATCGCCGAGGAGACGCTCGGCCTGCTCGACGAGGAAACCCGGCGGATCATCGGCGAGTGCCACGAGAAGGCGGCCATCCTGCTGCGGGAACACCGCGATCAGCTGGAGGCCATCGTCGTCGCCCTGCTGGAGCACGAGACGCTGGACGAGGAACAGGTCTACGCGGCGGCGGGCATCGACCGTCCGGAGCCGTCGCCCGAAGTGGTGGCGGCGCTGGCCAAGGCCCGTGGCGCCATCGAGGCTGCCCCGGCCGGGCCAGACGGTGGCGGCGGGGCGATGGGAGCCCCCGATTCGCTGGCGCCCGGCCAGGACCCGTCGGCGGTGCCGGCGACCGACGCGCCGGTCAACCCGGCTCGGGTCCCCGATGCCCCGTGGGCGCCACCCGATCCCAGCCAGATTGCCCCGGCCGGATGAACCGGCGGTTTGTCGGCGCGTCAAGCCTTGAGGTATCGGATCTGGGGCTTGGAACGTTGACCTGGGGCCGCGATGTGCAGCCACCGGAGGCCAGGGCGCTGATGCGAGCCTTTGTGAGCGCCGACGGGAACCTTGTCGACACGGCACCGACCTATGGCGACGGCCTGGCGGAACGGCTGATCGGCTCGCTGATGCGCCACGACGTGTCCCGCGACAAGCTGGTGCTGGCCACGAAAGCCGGCTTCGGCAGCGTGGACGGTGACCACGTGCTGGACACCTCGGCGAAGGCCTTACTGGCCGATCTGGACGGGTCGCTTTCTCGCCTGGGAACCGACTACGTCGACCTGTGGCAGGTGCATGCCTGGGGTGACGCCCCCCTTGACGAGACGATGGCGGCGTTGGACAAGGCCGTCGCCAGCGGCAAGGCCCGGTATGCCGGCGTGGCCAATTATGTCGGCTGGCAAATCGGCACGGCGGCAACGTGGCAGGCTTGCACACAAAACGCCGCACCGATTGTGGCCGCCCAAAACGAGTACTCCCTGCTGGCCCGGCGGGTGGAGGTCGAGGTGCTGCCGGCAATCCGCTACCACGGGATGGGTTTCTTCCCGTGGTCGCCGCTGGGACGCGGTGTCCTGACGGGGCAGTACCGCGGCAGCATGCCGCCCGGCTCGCGCGGAGCGTCACGCCATCTGGCCTGGTTCGTCGAGCCGTACCTGCAGCCACGCGCCGACGCCGTGGTCGAGGCCGTCGCCCGGGCCGCCGGCGGGTTGGGGCTGAGCGCCGCGCAGGTCGCCCTGCTGTGGGTGAGGGACGCGCCGGGAGTGACGGCTCCGCTGGTGGGGGCGCGGACGCTGGCCCAACTCGAACCGTTGCTGGCGGTGACGGGGGAGACGCTGCCGACCCCGATCGTCGAGGCCTTGGACGACATCACGGGCGGCCCGAAGGTCGTCGAGTGAACCGGCGTCGCCTGATCCGACGGGTGCTGGTCAATCTGGCGCTGGTCGCCGCGCTGTTGCTGGCGGTGGCGATGTTTGCCTCGACAATCTGGCACACACCGTGGGGTTCCGACCTGACGGTGAGGCACGCCATGGCCGTCAATCATTTCTGCCGCCGGTATTTCGCGCTGCTGCTGGTTCTGGTGGCCTGGTTCTTGTTCAACCGCCGTTTTGCCGCCTGGCTGATCGCCGTTGTGGCATTGAGCGCCGGGTTCGTCCTGTATGCGCCGCACATGGACGAGTTGACGGTCGTGATGATTGGGCTGCAGGTCTTTGCGCTGGTCGTGCTGCTGGTCAACCGGCGGTATTTCTGCCGCGGCGCCGATCACCCGTCCCTGCGGGTGGCGGTGGTGGTGTTCGTCGCGCTGGTGCTGTTTTTTGCGCTGGACGCCGTCGTTGGTCATTTGCTGGCGCGCCCCGAATTGACGTGGGGGCAAAGCTTTGGGCAGGTGCTCAACATGCTGTTTGTCACGGGCGGGACGCGGCTGGTGTCGCGATTCGCGGTGGTGGTGTTCTGGCTGATTTTCGGCGTCGGTGTCGTGCTGGTGCTGCGACCGGTGGTGTTTCGCACGGTGATGTCGGTTCGGCGTCGCCAGCGGGCCCGCGAAATCGTCCTGGCGGACGGCCAGAACCCGACGTCCTATCTGGCGCTGGAGGACGACAAGGCCCTGTTCTTTTCGGAGAACGTGACCGGTGTGGTGGCCTACCGCATCGTCGGCGACTACATCGTCGTCATGGGGGATCCGATTTGCGCGCCGGACGATTTCGCGGCCGTCCTGCGCGAGTTCTACCTGTTTTGCTCCGAAGGCGACTACACGGCGGTGTTCCTGGCCACCACGGAAAGGTATCTTGCCAAATACAAGGCGATGGGCTTCGACCACATCAAGTGCGGCGAAGAGGCCATCTTCGAGCTGGCGAGTTTCGATCTGGCCGGCGGCGCGCGGGCGAAGTTCCGGTCGAAGTTCAACGGCGCCACAAATGCCGGGGTCACCGTGCACGAATACAAGCCGGGCGAGGCGCGCGACCTGTCCACCGACTGGGCCTTCGAAAGCGTCAGCGCCGACTGGTTGAAGGGCAAGAAGAGCGGGCAGTTGATGTTCACCATCGGCGGGCTGAACCTGCACAACCCGATGGACAGGCGCTATTTCTATGCGCGCGACCGGGACGGGCAGATTGTCGGGTTTAACGTCTTTTTGCCTTACGAGGGGGGGTCCAGCTACCTCGTCGACATGACGCGGCGCCTGCGGCATGCGCCGGCGGGCGTCACCGAAAAGATCAACGGCGAGGCGTTCCTGCAGTTCAAAGCGGAGGGCAAGCATCTGGCCAGCCTTGGTGTCGCACCGCTGTCCAACCTGGGCGGGGACGCTGAGCATCCGCTGGCCGACAGGGCGTTGGGCTTGATCTACGAGAAAGGCAACCGCTTCTACGGATTCAAGGCGCTGAACAAGGCCAAGGCCAAGTACGGGCCGTCCTGGGTGCCGGCCTACTGGGTTTACCCGGCAGGCACATTGACGCCCGGCATGATCATGGCCATCATCAAAGTGCAAAACCCGGGTGGGATCAGGGACTTTCTTGGCGGGGTCGTCAAACCCGGCCAGGTAAACTTGAGCCACCATGAGTGAATCTGTTGAAGAGATCCCGGTCGACGCCGACGCCACCCACGCCAGTTGGAGCCGCCGCAGCGCGGCGCTGGAGGCCGACATCCCCGTCCACCCCGACCGTTACCGTGTGCTGACAGGCGACCGTCCCACAGGCGAGTTGCACATCGGGCACTACTTCGGGTCGCTGGCCAACCGCGTGCGGCTGCAGAACCTGGGCGTCGACAACTGGGTGTTGGTGGCCGACTACCAGGTGATCACCGACCGCGACGGTGTCGGGCCGATCCGGGACCGCGTCTATTCGGCCATCGCCAACTATCTGGCCGTCGGCATCGACCCGGCGCGCTCCACCATTTTCGCGCATTCGACGGTGCCGGCCCTGAACCAACTGCTGCTGCCCTTCCTGTCGCTGGTGACGGACGCGGAACTGCGGCGGAACCCCACCGTCAAGGCCGAACTTGACGACACCGGCACCCGC
>WRFI01000205.1 GCA_009778875.1 Propionibacteriaceae bacterium
TGATGCTTGAACTGGCGTGAGCCAAGGCTGTCAAGCCGAAACCAGACCATTGAAACAGTCTTCAGCGGGCGAGCCTCAGACGGGGGCACCCCCGGACTCACGAAACCCGCCGCCGGTGGGCAGACCCCCAGGCACAGCATCACATTTGACCGAACCATCAGATGGACTGTTGTTTCAGGGGCTCTTGGAGGTTTCCCATACCCAACCTCGTCCCTTTGAGGCCACCGGAGAGGTTGGGTATGGCAAACCTACCAAAAGCCGTGCCAAAACAGGAGGTTTCCCATACCCAACCTCGATTTGACCAGTCAGAAGGGGAGGTTGGGTATGGCAAACCTCCAACGGGGGCGGGATTTCGCCCCCGTTGCCCCTCCGGCGTCACTCGAACGCGGCTCGTCGCATGATCAAGGCCGCCTCAACCGAACGGACAAGCTGGACGGGTGACGCCAACTGCTTGCCCGTCACGTTGATGACAATCCAACCTTCGTCTTGCAAGTCACGCCGCCGTTCGGCGTCAATGGCCTGTTGCCTTGTGTCGCTGACATGCACAGCCCCGTCATATTCCACGGCAACCTTTTCGCGAACGTAGCCCATGTCCACGTGGTACGTGAACCCAGAACGACACGGCACTGGATAGTTGACGGCCGGAGTCGGCAACCCCGCCCGCACCAGCACCAGACGGGTTCTCGTCTCATACAACGAATCGGTGCCAGCCATGACGAACCTCATCAGCTGGCGGCCCTTTTGGACACCTGTGGCACCAGCCAACTCCCCCAGCCGGCGATGAAAATCGTCCATGCCTATCAAGGGACGTTTACGCCGGACCAACCCGTCCGCCACCTCGATGAGTTCATCATCGGTGCCGCGAAGCTGCAGCCAATGATCGACTGGATGAAGCAGAGGCAAGCCGTCCCTCGTCCCCCAGATTTCAAGGTTGGCGGTTGCATTGTGCGCCACCACATCTCGACGGTTCGGCCGGCTGGTGCCCCTGGGCACAATGACGTGGCATCTCGTCCAGTCTTGCAAGGCGGCCGGCAACTCCACACTCAGCACCTGCAGAGCCGTCGGTCCGTACAAGGCAATCTCGCGCTCACGGTAAACGCTCATTACCGCCTTGGTGCGCGCGCGGAACCGCGATTGTCGCGCATCCCATTCGGTTTTGCCTTCGAGACCGGGCGGGGGCCCATATGTCCCGTGCGTCAACCTCTCGTAGCCCAGTTTCTTGTAGTTACGCCAGGTGACCTGAGTGTTCGTTAAGTCCATCCATCAAGGATGCCTGATTGGGGACGTCCAGAGACCCCCTCCACCGGCAATCTGTGGATAACTCCGCTTACTGACAACTGCCGTTGACCAGCTGGCCGTAGCCACTGCCATCCGACTTTTCGCAACTGTCGGCGGCGGCAAACTGGATTACCTCAGCGTTGGGGGCGGAGCTGGCGAAGGTCAGCGTCCCCCAACTGAAATCGGCCTTGTCCGGGGTGGTTGACACGATCTTGGCGGTCGTGCCGTCGCGGGTGCCCGTCCAGGTCTCCGACCAGCCGTACAGGTTGGCCTGCGTGCCGGGCAGCGGCTGGCAGGTCGCCGGGTCGACGGCCACATCCGACATGAAGCACAGCTTGGCCGTCACCGTCGAGCCCTTCACCGTCACCTGGATGGATTCGACGGTCATCGGGTCGCCGCCACCGACGCCGTTGTAGCAGATGTTGACGCCGCAGCTAACCTGGCTGCCTGACAACAGATAGGTGTACGTCTTGTTGGCGGTGACCTTGGCGGCTGCCGTATTGACATCATCCGTGGCCTGCTGCAAATTCGACATCAACGTCTGCAAAGCGGTCACGATGCTGTCCGTGTCGGAGCCCAGCGTCGACGGATCATTCGCCGCAGTCGTAGCCTGATCGATCAGCGTCTTGAGTTGGGGCAGAAGCGTCTTGCCCTCTGACGTGGTAGACATCCAATCGGCGCTGTCATAGGAACTCTGCGCGTCAGCCAGAACTACATTCAGATTGTCAACGGCCAAGTCAATGCGGCTCTGCTCAACAGCCGCCGCGGCCGTCTGCAGGGTCTGGGCCGCGGACGTCATGCTGGTTATCTGGGCGGTCATGTCCGTCACCTGCTGGTTGATGGCGCTGGTGGTGGACGCCATCACCGGCAAGTCGGTGACCAGTGACTGGGCATTCGTCAGTGCCGCCTGCAGGTCGCTGATCGTGGTGGCGTCCTTGACGTCCTCCTCCTGGACGGACGTAGCGGAGCTGGCCGCCTGAATCTGATCAGTCAGCGCGGTCTGGGCATCGGTGAACTTCTGCGAAGTGGTCTGGAAGGACGCCTGCGCATCCTCCAGGGCATGCTTGTTGGGCAACACATACCCGAACACCACGCCAAGCACCACGGCCACGGCAACAACCACCGCGGCTATCGAAATGACGACGGCCTTCTTGGCCTTCGACCAGGGCTTGTCGGTCTTGACATCCGAATCGTCTGCCGCAGTCTTCGCCGGTTCGGGTTCGTCGCTGTATTCATCAAACGGCGAAACATAATCCGCATCGGCAGCGGCCGCGTCGACCTTCGTCTGCGGGGCCGTCTGGTCGGCCACTGGCGCCTGTGGGGCGGCCACTGGCGCCCTCAGCGCCGCGAAACGGTCCGTCGGCGCTTCAGCCATCGCGGCTTGCTCGGGCGACTCGACGTGCGCGGCCCCGTGCACAACCGGGACGGTTGGCACCTCACGGTGGACGGCGGGCGCCGGCGCGGGGGCGGGTGTCGGCTGCGGCACAGCAGCCGGGGGCGGTGTGACTTTCGGAGGCGTCCAGGACGGCGCCGGCGACAAGACTGTGTCCTGCATGGCGTCGACGTCCTGGCGCGACGGCCGATAAATCGGGGGCTGTGTCTCGGCCCGGACGGCGGCCACCTCAGCGCGGGCCTTCGGGCTGCCGAACTGCTCCAGCCAGTCCAACAGGCCAGGGTAAGCGTTCGGATGCCGAGCCACTTCGGCACCCAAGACTGGGTAGGCATAGGCGATGGACATCAGATCGGCCCGGCTGGTTGCGGGGTTTTGCACTGCCGTCGCAGCGCTCGCTTCGTCAGCGAAATAGGTCATGACAACTCCTTTTCCATCTCACCGATGCTACTACACCAGCACCCCTTGACATGGGATGAGGGCTAAATGACCACAGGTGGGCCGGTTGACGCGGCGGGCTCCAGCCGGCCCGAGCGCACCCAACGACGCAGGTCGAGGGCAGACGAGCTTGCTCGTGTGCCGAGGCCAAGGAAGTTGTTGACGAGCGAAGCGAGGAGCGACGCCGTACTCGACGCGTAGTCAAGTGGCCACCCGGCCTGGGCAGGCGTCTGCGCCGTCGCCAGCTCGAACCGGCGTTCCACCCGCCATGTCAACCGGCGGTGCCACGGAAAATTCCGAGGCTTCAGGAGGTTGTGTGGGTGGTATGTCGTCGTCCTGGTTGGCCTCGAAGTCCGTCGCCGGTGATAACTCCGCAAACCTCGGCTGTTTTGCTTTGGGGGCGCGACGGTTGCCGGACTTACCTACACGAAAACCGTGCCAAACCCGTGCTAAGTCCTACAACCGTGCCCGGTAAGGCCATACACGGGGAGGTTTTGCGGGGTTATCTCCTCATCCTGACGTCTGGAACCCTGAAACCGGCCAACCCAGCCACCCCCGTCCCCGTTGACCAGCCGAAACTGCCACGGTAAAGCCAGCCAGCCGGGTGACCACCCGCCCAGCGTCACCACCTAACTTCGACGACAAGGACGCGAAGCGTCCGCGTCAGCACAAAAAGGGTGACGGACCACCCCGGTTGTGTCGCTGCACCCCTCACCGAACCACCCCGTCGGCTCCGCCGCCACCCCTCCCCAGAGGGGAATTTTCCGTGGCTCCGGCGCTGCACCTGCTTGGGAGACCACCCCGCCGGCTCCGCCGCCACCCCTCCCCTGTGAGACTGGTAGTGGCTGGTCTGGGACTAGCTGGCAGGGTGAA
>WRFI01000206.1 GCA_009778875.1 Propionibacteriaceae bacterium
CTTCCAGTACACCATGCGGGTGGTGAACTGGGTGACCGAATCCTGGTTGAACTCCAGCACCCGCACCCCGTGCAGGTCGCCGTTGCCGTACGAGTAGAAGCCCACACTGGCGTCGTACATCAACTGAATGCCGCCGGTGGTGCCCTGGAAGGAGTTGTTGTGGTCGTGGCCGAACACCGCCGCCATGACGTCGCCCTGTGACTGCCAAGCGGCGAACTCGGACTGGTCGTGCTGCAGCGGGCATGGCCCCTCGCCCAGGACGCCGCCGCTCGTCTTCGTCGAATCGAGCACGTAGTAGTTGCCGGACTGGGCACCCGACCCCTTGACTGCGCCGGGCGTCGACTTGTCGACCGGGGTCAACAGGTCATAGATCTGCGGCACGGGGATGTGCTGGAAAACGATTGACGGGACGGCCACGCCGCCGTTGGCAGCCTTGATCTTGTCGCTGGTCGTCTTGTACCAGTCGATCTGCCCGGGCAGCATGGTGTCGCCGACCGCCGACAGGGTGTGTCCGCCGGAGTCGAAGAACCACAGGTTGAGTACGGGTGTTCCGCTGGTGTTGTCGATCGCCAGGTTGTAGTTGCCCACCCGGTCGCCGATCGGGTTGGCGCCGACGAACCCCTGGAACCACGGCAGGCTGGCGAAGTAATTCCACTGGGCCTGCTTGTTCATGGGCATGGTGGAATCGTGGTTGCCGAAGACGACGGCAAAGGGAATCTTGCGTTCGATGATCGGCGCCATAAACGTGTCGATGCTCTTCTTGACGTTCTGGGCGCTGAAAAGCAGGGACGGCGACCAGTCGAAGATGTTGTCCCCGTCCAGAACGACCAGGTCGGGGGCCTCCTTGTCGAGCGCCATGGTGATCAGTTGGATGGCATACGGCGAGACGTTGGCGCCGTCCTGGATGTCCGAGATCGACATGATCTTGAAGGTGCCGTCCGCCTTGAAGTGGGCCAGGGCCTGGTCGGGGCTGGCGGGTGGCACCTGGGGGGCGCTGCAACTGACGAGCCACAAGGCGGCCGAAACGGCCAGGACAGAGTTTTTGAGCCTGCGAAGCATGCTCCCTATTGTGGTCGATGTGGGCCCGGATTTACAGGGCCGCCAGTATCGCGTCGCCGATTTGTGATGTTGTTCGCGGCGCTGCCCCCCGGCTGGTGATGTCGGCGCGCACGGCGTCTGCGATGCGACGAGCCTCGTCCTTCATGCCCAGATGGTCCAACAGCATGGACGCCGACAGGATGGCCGCCGTCGGGTCAGCCAACTGCTGCCCCGCGATGTCGGGCGCCGAACCGTGGATCGGCTCGAACATCGACGGGTGCTGGCCCGTCGGGTTGATGTTGGCGCTGGCCGCCAGGCCGATGCCACCCGTCACGGCGGCTGCCAGATCGGTAATAATGTCGCCGAACAGGTTGTCGGTGACGATGACGTCGAAGCGCTGCGGGTCCTGCACCATGGCGATGGTGGCGGCGTCGATGTGCAGATAGTCGCGCTCGACGTCGGGGAAGTCCGCCGCGCCGACCCGGTCGAACACCCGTCGCCACAGCCCGCCGGCGAACGTCAACACGTTGTGCTTGTGCAGCAGGGTGACGTGCGGGCGACGGTCCGTCGCCTTTTGGCGGTTCGTCGCCCGCACAAAAGCGTCCCGCACGCAGCGCTCAATGGCAGGCTCGGTGTTGACGCTGACCTCGATGGCGATCTCGCCGGGCGTGCCGTGGCGCAACCCCCCGCCGACGCCGTCGTAAAGCCCCTCGGTGCCCTCACGGACGACGACGAAATCGATCGGCCCGCGCGCCACGATGGCCGGCGCCAGCGGCGTTACCACCCCGGGGTACAAGATGTTGGGCCGGATGTTCAAGCCCTGGTCGAAGGCGAACCGCAGCTTCAGCAACAGCCCGCGCTCCAGCAGACCGCTGGGGATTTGCGTTGACCCGGGTGCCGCGCCGACGGCCCCCAGCAGGATGGCGTCCTGGCCGTCAAGCTCAGCCAGTGTGTCGTCGTTCAGCACTTCGCCGGTGGCTTGCCAGTGGCTGGCACCCAGGTCGAAATCCGTGAAATCGAGCACCGGGGCGATGGCTTTGAGCACCTTGACGGCCTCGGCGGTCACCTCGGGGCCGATCCCGTCCCCGGCGATGACACCGACCTTGAATGTTGTAAGTCCAGTTGGCATGGGTTGAACTCTAGCCGGTGAGCCGGGCCGGTGCCTGCCGGTCTCACGATAGCGACCACTGAATCTCCACCCCCCTCGGGCGGGATAGTGTGGACGTATGACCATGACCTTTGATATCCCCAAGGACCCCACCTTCCTGGGGGACGATGTGATCGCCGAGATCAACATCGACCCAGGCTTCGGCGAGTACTTCACAGACCATATGGCGCTGGCTGACTACGACGAGACCGGCTGGCACAACGACCGGTTGGTGCCCTACGGTGCCATCCCGATGGATCCAGCGGGTGCCGTGTTCCACTATGCGCAGGAGATCTTCGAGGGGCTCAAGGCCTACCGTCACGCCGACGGCTCGGTGTGGCTGTTCCGGCCGCACAGCAACGCGGTGCGGTTCATGAACTCGGCCCGGCGCATGGCGTTGCCCGAACTGCCCGAGGAAGACTTCATGACGTCCGTCGTCAACCTGGCCAAACTGGACGCCCGCTGGGTGCCGGGCGGCGACGAGCAAAGCCTGTACCTGCGGCCATTCATGATGGCCAACGAGTCTTTCCTCGGAGTGCGGGCGGCGAAGACGGTGATGTACTGCTGCATCGCTTCGCCGGTGGGTGCCTACTTCAACTCGGGTGTGCAGCCCGTCGACATCTGGGTCGTCCAGGAGATGTCGCGTGTGGCGCAAGACGGCACCGGGTCCGCCAAGTGCGGCGGCAACTATGCGGCGTCGCTGCTGGCGGGCGAGGTTGGCTACCAGAAGGGCTGCTCGCAGGTGCTGTTCACCGATGCCACCAACCACACCTATGTTGAGGAGCTGGGCGGCATGAACTTCTTCATGGTGACAGCCAAGAATGAGCTCGTCACCCCCGACCTGAACGGCAACGTGCTGGCCGGCGTGACCCGGGATTCGCTGCTCGCGCTCGCGCCGTCCCTGGGGTTGACGCCCGTCGAGCGCCCCATCAAGTTGTCGGAGGTGTATGAAGGCCTCGACAGCGGCGACGTCAAGGAGGTGTTCGCCTGCGGCACGGCGGCCGTCGTCGGGCCCATCGGCGCGTTGAAGGACGAGAACGGCACCCACCTGGCCAGCGAGCACGCCAAGACGCTGGAACTGCGCCAGGCGCTGTGCGATATCCAATGGGGACGCGCCGCCGACCCCTTCAACTGGATGATGCGGGTGGCGTGATGTTGCCCAACGAACCCGAGGGTTTCTACCTCTACGACACCACCTTGCGGGACGGCTCGCAGCAGGAAGGCATCCAGCTTTCGGTGGCCGACAAGCTGCGCATCGTCGACCTGTTGGACGGGTTGGGCGTCCCCTTGATCGAGGGCGGCTGGCCCGGCGCCAACGCCAAGGACACCCAGTTCTTCGCCGCCGCCCGCGACATGAAGCTGCGCCAAGCCCAACTGGTGGCGTTTGGCGCCACGCGAAAGGCCGGCTCGAAGGCCGCGAAGGACCCGCTGATGGCGGCCCTCGTGGGGGCCGGCACCGAGTGGGTCTGTATCGTCGCCAAGGCCCATGCCGGGCACGTCAAGTCGGCGCTCAAGACCAGCCTGGATGAGAACCTGGAGATGGTGGCCGATTCGGTGACCTGGCTGGTCAACCAGGGCAAGCAGGTGATCGTCGACGCCGAGCACTACTTCGACTCGTTCCTGGGCGACGAGGGTTATGCCCGGTCCGTCGCCAAGACGGCCGCCGAGTCCGGGGCGTCCTGGGTGGTGCTGTGCGACACCAACGGCGGCATGGTGCCGACCCAGATCTCCGACGTCGTCTCGCAGACCCTGACGATCGGGGTGCCCCTGGGCATCCACTGCCACAACGACA
>WRFI01000207.1 GCA_009778875.1 Propionibacteriaceae bacterium
TCGAAACCAAACAAGCAAAAGGAACCAAAATGTCAACCATCCATGTGTACGAACCGGCGATGTGCTGCAACACCGGAGTGTGTGGGCCAGACCCGGCGCAGGAACTCGTCCAGTTCACCTCCGACCTGGCGGCACTGAAGGGCCTCGGCGCGGATATCACCCGGCACAACCTGACCAATGACGCGCTGGCGTTCACGCAGGCCGAGCCGGTGCGGGCGTTCATGCAAACGGCTGGGTCGGCTGGCCTGCCGTTGACGACCGTCGACGGTGCGGTCGTGTTGACGGGCCGCTACCCGTCCCGTGACGAGCTGACCCGCTACGCCGGTTTGGCGGACGCGCCAACTGCTGGCGCGGGATGCTGCGGCGGGCAGGCCGACGCGGCGGGCTCGTCGTGTTGCGGCGGCGAGGACAAGACGACCGATTCCTGTGGCTGCGGCTCTGGTGACCAGGCGGAATCGTCGTGTGGCGGTTCGCAGGCTGCCGAGCCTGTCGCCGTGGCAGCGTCGAGCGGTTGCGGTTGCGGGTCGTCCGGCTGCTGCTGAGAGGGCATGAGGGAACCGGTCATGTTCTTGACGGATGGGGTGATGCCCCGGTTTGTGTTCTTCACGGGTAAGGGGGGTGTCGGTAAGACGTCGCTGGCCTGCGCTACCGCCGTGTCCTTGACCGACCAGGGCAAGCGTGTCCTGCTGGTCTCCACCGATCCGGCATCCAACGTCGGCCAGGTGTTCGACACGGTGATCGGCAATCACATCACCACGATCAAAACGGTGCCGGGTTTGGATGCGTTGGAGATCGACCCGCAGGCCGCCGCCGAGGAATACCGGCAACGGATCGTCACCCCGGTGCGTGGTCTGCTGCCGCCAGCCGAGATCGCCTCGATGATCGAGCAACTATCGGGCTCGTGCACGACGGAGATCGCCGCGTTCGACGAGTTCACCAACCTGCTGGCCGACCCGCAGGCCACGGCAGGCTATGACCATGTGATCTTCGACACCGCCCCGACCGGCCACACCCTGCGGATGCTGTCACTGCCGGGCAGCTGGACGAAGTTCCTGGATGACGGATTGGGCGACGCGTCGTGCCTGGGGCCGTTGGCCGGGCTGGAGAAGCATCACGAGACCTACACCACCGCCGTCAAAGCCCTGACCGACCCGGAGCACACCGCACTGGTGCTGGTCGCCCGCGCCCAGCCTGGCGCGTTGGGCGAGGCCGCACGCACCGTGGCGGAACTGGCCGACTTGCGTATCGACGCCACCCACCTGATCATCAACGCTGTCATGCCCGACACCGAGACGGGTGAGCCGCTGGCCGTCGCGATCCGGGCGCGGGAGCAGAACGCCATCGCCAACATCCCCGCCGCGCTGGCCGGGTTGGAGACACTCACGATCCCGCTCAAGGAGGCCAACATGGTCGGAGTGGCCGCCCTGCGCTCGCTGCTGGCCACAGCAGACGGACAACCAGCTGCGGCGGATGACGCCGCAGCACCCGTGGGCGCGACGACCGAATGGCCCGCGTTATCGGCCCTGGTGGACGAGTTATCGCAGGTGGACCACGGGCTGGTCATGTGCATGGGCAAAGGTGGCGTCGGGAAAACCACCGTGGCCATAGCGGTCGCGTTGGCGCTGGCCGCGCGCGGCAAGGACGTCCACCTGACCACCACCGACCCTGCCGGACACTTCGACGAGACGATGGCCGCAGGCAATCTGACCATGTCCCGGATCGACCCCGAAGAGGCCGTCCGCGAGTACCGGGAGCGCGTCATGGCGACGAAGGGCGCGACCCTCGACGAGCCGGGACGGGCCGTCCTGGCCGAAGACCTGATGAGCCCGTGCACCGAGGAGATCGCCGTGTTCGAGCGGTTCTCCGACGCGGTCGCCCAGTCCGACACCCGCATCGTTGTGATGGACACAGCTCCCACCGGGCACACCGTTTTGCTGATGGACGCTACCGGTTCCTACCACCGCGAAATGGTCCGCCACTTGGCAGAGGGCGAGCGGGCGATCACGCCGTTGCTGCGGCTGCAAGACGGCGACACCACGCGGGTCATCGTCGTGGCCCTGCCCGAAACCACCCCGGTTCTGGAAGCCGAGCAGTTGGCCGCCGATCTGGCCCGTGCGGGCATCCACCCGTGGGCGTGGGTCGTCAACCAGTCGCTTGCCGCCGCCCGTCCGACCACCGGCCTGTTGGCGATGAGGGCCGCCGCCGAACCGCCGCTGATCCAGCGCGTCCAGCACCAGACCACGCGCCTGGCCGTCGTCCCGATGCTCGCCCAAGAACCCGCCGCCCAACCCCTCCTGACCCTGGGAGACCAGCCGCGATGACCACCAATCCCAACGAGTCAGCTCCGCGCCCGTCCGTGCTGTTCATGTGCGTCCACAACGCGGGACGCTCGCAGATGGCCGCCGGATTCCTGCGCGCCTTGGCAGGAGACCGTGTCGAGGTGAGGTCGGCTGGATCGACACCCGCCGATCAGATCAACCCCATCGCTGTCCACGCCATGGCCGAAGTCGGCATCGACATCACCGGCCAGCAGCCCAGAGTCCTCACCGACCAAGACGCCCACTCTGACGTCGTGGTGTCCATGGGCTGCGGCGACGCCTGCCCCTTCTACCCCGGCACACGCCACGAGGCCTGGGAACTCGACGATCCCGCTGGACAAGACATCGAGACCGTCCGCCGCATTCGCGACGAAATCCGCGCCCGAGTCCAGCAACTCTTCCGCGAACTCAGCCCAGCGCAAGACGACTAGGGCGACGCTCATAGCGCCGGCCAAGGTCATGGCCCTCGAAGTCCGCAGAAAGTCCGCAATGACGCCAAAAGGTCGCCATCTGAACCAACACTCGCCAACACTCCGGGCCTTGTCAGACGCACAGCGCCAATAACCCAAACGCCACCAACCCACGCGTGGCTAGAATCCGGCTTACAGGGGGCCTCGTCCCCCAGTGGTCTCTTAAACCTGGACGAAGGAAACCTCGCCAGAGGCGATGTCCGCCTTGACGAGCTGCAGATTGACCTGGGCGCCGAGGGCCAGCGGGTGGCTGGCGCGCACCTTCGCCTCGACGGCCTGGGCCGTCAGCGAGACGACGCCTTGACGGCGATTCCGGTCGTCCACCTCGATGATGACGCCGACGAATTGCTGACCGATGGCGCCCTGCAGGGCCAACGCCTCGGTCAGCGAGATGACGCCCGCCTCGAAGGCTTTGGAGCGTCGGTTGGATTCGGCCATGGTGGCGGGCAGGCCGTCCAAGTGTTGCGTCACCCAATCGGGCACCGGCTCACCGGCGGCCAGGCAGGCACAGATCGTGCCCGTGAACCGGTCAACCAGGCGGCGCAGCGGGGCGGTGACGTGGGTGTACTCGCTGGCCAGGGCGGCATGGGGCATGTTGCCAGAGTCGTCGGGGCCGCCGATGACGGTGTACCCGGCACCGCGGAACAGCATTGTGCACGAGTTCATCATGGCCTGATCGGCTGGCTTGGCGGGGTCGAGACGACGGACAAAATCGGCATACCGGACGCGCTTTCCCCAGCCCAGGCCGAGGCTTCGAGCCACCCGGCGCAGCAGGCCGATCGTTCGCCAGTCGGCCGGGGGCAGTGTGCGCAGAATGCCGATGCCGTACCGGCGCATCAAGGACGCCGCACAGTAGCCGGTCAGCAGCGAAATCTGGGCGTTCCAGTTCTCCACCGGCAATGGCGTGCGGAAGCTGAGACTCCAGTGATCGTCGGGGCGGGCGATCACCTGCTGCTCCGGCAGGTTCAGGCTGACGCCGCCGCGGGCCGCCTCTTGCTGAAGTCGCAACTGGCCAACAGTTTTCAGCAGTTGAAGGGACGCCGACGCGGTGGCCGCGTCAATGTCGCGTTGCACGCCCTCGTAATCGAGCTTGGCGACGGAGGTGACAAGGTGGCGCGTCACCGTGAAACCGGTGACGGCACCGGCCGCGTTCA
>WRFI01000208.1 GCA_009778875.1 Propionibacteriaceae bacterium
CTGGTTTTCATCCAGAATCTCGGCATAGCTGGCTGTCAGCTGGTCAATGAAGCTATCCACCGCGCTTGCGCGGTAGCCGTCCTCTTTAGGCTGACGCGCCATGGGGAAACGGATATTGCGTACCTGATCAAGAGTTAATGCCATGATTGCCCTCCAATGTCGAAGCACAAGCATAAGCGACTTTCGTCAATTCCCCTCCTTAGGAGGGGTGGCAGTCGCAAGGCGACTGACGGGGTGGTCTTCTTTGGGGACGGGAAAGACCACCCCGGCGGCTCCGCCGCCACCCCTCCTAAGGAGGGGAATTTTGGCGGCCGCGGAGCTCAATCGTCCCTTTGAACCAGTTGTCTAGAATGATAGGTCCTATGATATAGGATTAATAACATGAGTATGACAATACCGTTGAGCGAGTTCAACCGAAACCCTTCACGAGCAACGCGGCTTGCCCGGATTGGGTCATTGACGATTACCGACCGTGGCTTGCCAGCATTCGAACTGCGATCGGTGGCGCAGCCGTCAAATAGGATGGACACCCTGGTTCGCGCGGGAGTTGTCACACCGCCACGGTCTCGGTCGTCTGAGCCGCTGCCTGACCTTGGTGTTGAGCCGGCGGTTGCGCGGGCCATCGTCGATGAGTTTGAACAGGACAAGGCCACTCGTGACTACTGACACAATCTGGGTGGTCGACACATCGGTGGTGTTGAGGGCGATGCTCGGCGCCTCTCCGTCTGCAAAAGCCTGGCTGGATGACCGTCTTCGCGCAGGTGAGACCGTCGCGGCCTGCCGCATGCTCGACCTGGAAATTCGCCGAACCATAATCCGCCTGGAATTGAGTGGATCCCTTACCCCCGGCCAGGTCGACCCCGACGCGTACCTTGGCAGATTTGCCATTGGCACCCAACTCGACGCCCTGTTCGACGAGGCCACGCGCTTGCGCCAAATGCTTCGCGCAGCCGACGCTCTCCACGTCGCCTTCGCGCTCAGCCTTGGTGTTGAGGGAACAACCGTCGTCACTCACGACCAGGAGATGGCTGTTGCCTGCTCGGCACTGGGCCTCGGTGTACTGGACCCCGTCATCGATGACATGGCCCGCGTGCTCAAATACGGTCGATCAGAGGTCACGGACCCGGTGATCTGACCGCTGGATGACGACCGTCACCCCTATTTGCGGTGGTCCATTCCCCTCCTTAGGAGGGGTGGCAGTCGCAAGGCGACTGACGGGGTGGTCCTCTTGGGGGACGAGAAAAACCACCCCGGCGGCTCCGCCGCCACCCCTCCTTGCGGTGGTCCATTCCCCTCCTTAGGAGGGGTGGCAGTCGCAAAGCGACTGACGGGGTGGTCCTCTTGGGGGACGAGAAGAACCACCCCGGCGGCTCCGCCGCCACCCCTCCTAAGGAGGGGAATTATCCCCGACGCTTTGTCTGGCCATATAGTGACGAGATGCTACCGAGTGGGAGCCCTGCGGAGCGAAAGCGTGGCGACAATCTCGTCATCAGGAAAGACCTTCGCCAGAGACCGCGCTGAGCCTTTGAGACCCGACCTCCAGGCACCTTCAAAACGACGGGATGCGACGGGTGACGTGTCGCTGAGGCCCTGACCAGGCGAAGTTCATAGGCTGTATGCATGGATTTGACGACGTCTTTTCAAGTAGCTGTGCCCGCTGACGTGTTTGCACGTTACGAGTACTTCGAGACCCGCAATGCCGCCGCGATCCTTCGCGCCACCAATCCGGACGCCTTCGACGAAGTTATCGACATCCTGCGGCACTTTGACCTCATCAATGACGACCTCATCCTGGCTGGGGGCGAGGAGTCCGGCCTTGCCAAGCGACTCAACTACGCGTTCCGCAACCGCGGCTGGCGTGAGGGCCGCGTTGACACCGAAATCAAGCTGATTTTGCGTCGGATGCCCTTTGCTGACGCCGGGGAAACCTCGCCTCGCGTCGAGGAGTCCAGTGTGACCAACGAGGGCTACAAGGTGGACAACGTCAAAGCACGCGTCGCCATGGATCTTGAATGGAACGCCAAGGATGGCAATCTCGACCGCGACTTAGCAGCCTACCGCGCGCTTTACGATGCCGGCCTGATAGACGGTGCGATTCTCGTCACTCGCACTATTGACGATCTTCGGGAGTTGGGTTATCGCATCCGCGTGGAGGCGGGCATGGACGAGAAGGCCGCCAAGAACGTCTTGAGCACTTCGACCACGACTAACACCAAGAAGCTGTTGCCGAGGCTTCAGCGCGGGGACGCGGGCGGCTGCCCGGTGCTGGCTGTGGCCATCTGCGAGCGGACCTGGATTGGCTGGCAAGCAGACGAAGACGACACGCCGAAAGATCTACTTTGATATTTTAGATCTTTATCGCTAGTCTGGGTAATGTGACTCAAGCGACGGCGGCACCTCTCAGGCTGGTGGCTGAACCACCTCCACTTCCTCATGTGGACGGCGGGTTCAAGACGATTCTCGCTGACCCGCCGTGGCGGTTCCAGAACCGTACTGGCAAGGTGGCGCCGGAGCACCGTCGTCTTGATCGTTACTCGACGCTGTCCGTCGACGAGATATGCGCCATCGATGTGGCGTCGATTGCTGCTGTTAACGCGCACCTGTACTTGTGGGTGCCAAATGCGATGCTGGTCGACGGACTTCGCGTGCTTGAGGCCTGGGGCTTCCGGTATGTGTCGAACATTGTGTGGGCCAAGCGACGTAAGGACGGCGGCCCGGACGGGCGCGGCGTCGGCTTTTACTTCCGCAACGTCACCGAACTGATCCTGTTCGGCGTGCGCGGTTCCATGCGCACTTTGGCACCCGCCCGTAGCCAGGTGAACATGATCGAGACGCGCAAGCGCGAACACTCCCGCAAGCCCGACGAGCAGTACGAGTTGATCGAAATGTGCTCGCCGGGGCCATACCTGGAGATGTTCGCCCGCTACCCCCAAGACGGCTGGACAGCCTGGGGGGACGAATCCCCCGAGGACGTTCAACCGCGCGGCCAGCAACACAAAGGATACTCAGGCGGAACCATCAGCCGAGTTCCCCGGCTGGAGCCAAACGTGCGCCTGGACGCCGACTTCGCTGAGCAACTTGGCACGACGCTGCGCCAGCAGTACGAAGCAGGAAAGAGCATCCGCCAGTTGACAGCAGAGACCGGCTACACAATTGCCCGGGTTAGACGGTTGCTTGAGCAAGCTGGCACGGCTCTCCGCCCGCAGGGGCGAGCCTCCTCTTCACAAGGCTAGTGTGATTGCCCAACGCAGACAGCCCCGGCCACGGCGTTGCTGAAACCAAACCGGAAAACCAGACGCCGGGTATCCTGCCTAAGTGCGGCTGCGACCGTCTGATCGCAAAGTCATGTGTGCGTGGACTGCTGGCGCGCGGTCACTTCGTGACTGCAGTCGAGTCTTCACTTCCGCTGGCTCGGCCTGAAACCGCCGCGCCAGCGGGAAACTCTCACCTGCCGCTTTGATGATCCTGACCGCATCTGTCCCTTTACGCTTGGCCATGACATATGCGAAGACAAGCCAGCAAACCCAGCAGATGACCACCACCCCTCCAAGAACAAGCACTGTTGTCACATGTCACCCCCTGCCACTTTGGCTGTCCCTGACGAGACTGGCAGCGGGCCGAAGTACTCGGCCGGCAGCGTCCATAGGTACGAGTGGTCTGCGTCCGCGGGCATCACCCAAGCCAGGTGCTCCCAGGCAGGGGAATTACAGGAGATTAGCCCACCTTGTCCATCCCAGACAGCCAGGCCGCCTCTGGGAAGCATCTGGCTCACAATCACGGTGGCACCGGACCCGGCATCCCACACCCGCACCGTCGCATCGTCGCCGCCGCTGGCGATCATCGCACCATCCGGCGACCACGCCACCGACGACACCCAGCCGTCACGGCCGGTCAAAGTCGCCACACATGCCCCCGTCCCGGCATCCCACACCCGCACC
>WRFI01000209.1 GCA_009778875.1 Propionibacteriaceae bacterium
TTCGACACGATCAACGCCACCGCTTCCGGCCAGTACTCCTCGACACCGTACGTGGGCACGTTGGCCAACGGCGGCGTCGGCATCGCGCCGTTCCACAACTTCGATTCGAAGATCCCGCAGGACGTCAAGGACAAGGTGACTCAGCTTCAGCAAGACATCATCAGCGGCAAGCTGGTGGTCTCTTCGCCATCTGACCCGAAGTAAGCCTGCATAGCTGAATGAAACGGGGCTCTGGGCGGTTACGCCTGGGGCCCCGTTTTCAATGGTTTCGTCGCTCAAAACAAACCCTTCCGGGTAAACTTGCGAGAGAAATTTCGAAGAGGATCTCATGAAACTGGAGCTAAGGCAGGTCACCAAGAGGTTCGGATCGTTGGTGGCGAATGACGCCATCGACTTGGTGGTCGAACCGGGCCAGATTCACGCTCTGCTGGGCGAAAACGGGGCTGGCAAGTCGACGTTGATGAACGTCCTCTATGGCCTGTATGAACCGGACGGCGGCGAGATTCTGCTGGATGGCCAGCCGGTGCATTTCTCCGGGCCGGGTGACGCCATGGCCGCCGGCATCGGCATGGTGCACCAGCACTTCATGCTGATCCCCGTCTTCACGGTGGCGGAGAACGTGGTCCTCGGCCATGAGCCGATCGGCGGCGTCGGCCTGATCAAACTCGGGCAGGCCCGCCAGATGGTGCGCGACATCGCCAAGCGCTTCGGTTTCGAGGTCGACCCGGACGCCGTCGTCGAGACCTTGCCCGTCGGTGTGCAGCAGCGCGTCGAGATCATCAAGGCGCTGTCGCGGCACGCCAAGGTACTGATCCTGGACGAGCCGACAGCCGTCCTGACCCCCCAGGAGACCGACGAGCTGATGACCATCATGCGCCAGCTCAAGGCCGATGGCACATCGATCGTGTTCATCACGCACAAGCTGCGCGAGGTGCAAGACGTCGCCGACACCATCACCGTCATCCGAAATGGACGGGTGGTCGGGCAGGTGGCGCCGACGGCCACACAAACCGAGCTGGCCGAGATGATGGTCGGACGGGCCGTCGATCTGGGCGTCGAGAAGAGCCTTGTCAGCGGCAGTGAAGTCACCTTGTCGGTGAAGAACCTGACCCTGGTCGACCGCTCGGGGCTGACGGTGCTGGACGACGTGAGCTTCGACGTCCACAAGGGCGAAATCGTGACGGTGGCCGGCGTCCAGGGCAACGGCCAAACCGAGCTGACCGAGGTGCTGATCGGGCTGCGCAAGCCGTCGGCCGGCAGCGTCACCCTCTTCAAGCCGGGGGCGGGCGGTGAGACGCAAGAGATTCAGCTGACCGGCCAATCCGTGCAAGCGGTGCTGGAATCGGGCGTCGGCTATGTGCCCGAGGACCGGTCGAAGGACGGCATGGTGGCCGGCTTCACGATCGCCGAGAACCTCGTGCTCGACCAGATCCGTCAGCCGCCCTTCTCCCGCGCCGGCGGCCTCAACGTGCGGGCCATCGCCGATCATGGCACAAGACTGGTCAAGGACTTTGATATTCGAACTAGTTCGGCCAGCGCCGAGCTCGGCACCCTCTCGGGTGGCAACCAGCAAAAGGTGGTGCTGGCGCGCGAGATGTCGCGCGAACTGACGCTGCTGATCGCCTCGCAGCCGACCCGCGGCGTCGACGTCGGCTCAATCGAGTTCATCGACGCCCGGCTGGTTGAAGCCCGCGACGCCGGCGCGGCCGTCCTCATCATCTCAAGCGAACTGAACGAGGTGGTGGCGCTGGCCGACCGGATTGCCGTCATGTACCGGGGACGCTTCGTCGGCATCGTCCCACCCGATACCGAACGCAACGTGCTGGGCCTGATGATGGCCGGCGTGCCGCTGGACGAGGCCATCGCCGAGGCCGGCGGCACCAGCGAGGCGCTCGAGCAAGGAGCCGTCAATGGCTGACACCCCAGAACCCAGCCAGGAAGTGGCCGAACCCGAGACACCAGCCCGAGACTGGAAGACGACCTTCCGCAACATCACCAACACCTCGGCGGTCACCGTCGTCCTGGCCATCATCGTCGCCCTAGTGATCGGCGCGATACTTATCGCGGCATCCAACTCGAAGGTGCAGCATGCCGCCGGCTACCTGGCCGCCAAGCCCGGGGACTTCTTCGCCGCCATCGGTTCGTCGGTTGGTGGCGCCTATTCGGCGCTGTTCCAAGGCGCGGTCTTCAACCTGCACGCCGCCACTTTTGGCGCGTTCATGCTGCCGCTGACAAACACCATCGCCTACTCCACGCCGCTGATATTCGCCGGCCTGGCACTCGCCATCGGCTTTCGGGGCGGCATGTTCAACATCGGCGGGCAAGGCCAGATCACACTCGGCGCGGTGCTGTGCGCCTACATCGGCTTCGCCTGGCACCTTCCGCCCGGGCTGCATCTCATCCTGGCCATCGTCGGGGCATTCGTCGGCGGAGCCATCTGGGGGTTCATCCCCGGCATCCTGAAGGCCTTGGCGGGTGCCAACGAGGTCATCGTCACCATCATGCTGAACTCGATTTCCGGGTTCCTGATCAGCTACCTGCTGACACTGCGGGCCTTCCGCGTGCCCGGCTCGAACGTCCCGAAGTCGCCGATCGTCGACGTCAGCGCGCAGTACCCCGACTTTTTCGGCACGTCGATTGACGTCGGGTTCCTGCTGGCGATTGCCGCCGCCGTCGGTGTGTGGTGGTTGATGGAGCGGTCGACGCTCGGCTTCCGCATCCGGACGGTGGGCCAGAACCGCACCGCCGCGCAGACGGCCGGCATGAATGTGCGGGCCACCTACATCTGGGTGATGGTGATCGGCGGCGGGTTGTGCGGCTTGGCGGCCACGTCGCCGCTGCTGGCGCACCCGGCGCAGGCGCTGACGTCCGGTGTGGCGTCCACCTTCGGTTTCGACGCCATCACGGTGGCACTGCTCGGGCGCTCGAAGCCGCTGGGCACGGTGCTGGCCGGGCTGCTGTTCGGTGGGCTTCGGGCCGGCGGCTATCTGATGCAGGCCGGCACGGGCACGCCGATCGACATCATCCTCGTGTTGCAGGCCGTCATCGTCTTGCTGATTGCCGCACCGCCGCTCGTCAAGGCGATATTCCGACTACCCGACCCGGAACGCCGGAAAAAGGTCAAGATACCGAAGCCGGCCGCCGTTGACACCAACGTGACAGTGGGGGTGGCAGCATGAGCAGCGAGAGTCTCGTCCTCGGGGCCCGGGCGTTCGGGCTGGACGCCAAGAATCTCGGCATCGCCCCCCGGTCATGGAAGGTGCCCATCATCTTCTCGGTTCTGGCCGCGCTGTCGCTCGCCGGTTTCTGCTTCACGGTGAAGCCCGACGCCCACTCGGTGATCTCAATCGTCACCGGGACGCCCGGCCTGGGCACCGTCATGTGGACGGTCCCCTCGCAACTGAGCGTCATGTTGTTGACGCTGGTGATGGTGCTGATCACCGCCTATTCCTGGGTCGCCGCCTCCGCCCGGAAGAACCTGAACTCCTGGTGGGCCATCGGCTTCGGGGTGGCCTTCATCGGCGCGTTCCTGGTGTGGGCCGTGGCCGCGAAGGACAACCCGCTGCAGTTGACGGCCCTGCTTTCGGGTGCTCTGTTCCTGTCGGTACCGCTGATCTTCGGCGCCATGTCGGGCACGATCTGCGAGCACGTCGGCGTCATCAACGTCTCGATCGAGGGGCAACTGCTGTTCGGGGCTTTCGCCGCGTCGGTGGTCGCCGCCTTGACGCGCAACCCGTGGGCTGGCCTGCTGGCCGCGCCGATTGCCGGCGCCATGGTTGGCGCCCTGCTCTCGCTGGTCGCCGTGCGAATCTAGGTCGATCACATCATCGTCGGCGTCGTCCTGAACGTGCTGGTGGCCGGCCTGACGAACTACCTGTTCTCGACGGTGCTGACGGCCCACGCGGACGTCTTCTCCATCGCCCAGAA
>WRFI01000210.1 GCA_009778875.1 Propionibacteriaceae bacterium
CGGGTTCCAAACCATCGACGAATCGGACATGGTGCTGCTGCCCGACCCGACAACCGCCTACCTCGACCCCTTCCGCGCGGCCAAGACGCTGATCGTCAACTTCTTCGTCCACGACCCCATCACGAAGGAGCCGTACAGCCGCGACCCGCGCAACATCGCCCGCAAGGCCGAGATGTACTTGAAGTCGACGGGCATCGCCGACACCGCCTTCATGGCGCCTGAGGCCGAGTTCTACGTCTTCGACGACGTGCGCTACGAGACGACCGGGCATTCGTCGCAATATTTCGTGGACGCCGAGTCGGCGCCCTGGAACAGCTCGCGCGAAGAGGAGCGCGGCAACCTTGGCTACAAGGTCAAGACGAAGGGCGGGTACTTCCCCGTCGCCCCGAATGACCACTACGGCGATCTGCGCGACGAGATGGTCAAGCTGCTGGAGGCGTCGGGCATCATCATCGAGCGCGCCCACCACGAGGCCGGCGCGGCCGGCCAAGCCGAAATCAACTGGCGCTTCAACACGCTTCTCCAATCGGCGGACGACCTGATGAAGGTCAAGTACGTCGTCAAGAACACCGCCCACGCCGCCGGCAAGTCCGCCACCTTCATGCCGAAACCCATCTTCGGCGACAACGGCTCGGGCATGCACGTCCACTCGTCCCTCTGGATGGGTGGCAAGCCGCTGTTCTACGACGAGCGCGGCTACGCCAACCTGTCGGATATCGCGCGCTGGTACATCGGCGGTCTGTTGAAGCACGCCCCGGCTCTGCTGGCCTTCACCAACCCGACGCTCAACTCCTATCACCGGCTGGTGCCCGGCTTCGAGGCGCCCGTCAACCTGGTCTATTCGGCCCGCAACCGCTCGGCCTGCATCCGCATCCCGATCACCGGCTCGAACCCCAAGGCCAAGCGCGTCGAGTTCCGCTGCCCCGACCCGTCCTCCAACCCGTACCTGGCCTTTTCGGCCATCCTGCTGGCCGGGCTGGACGGCATCGAGAACAAGACGGAACCGCCGGCGCCCGTCGACAAGGACCTCTACGAGCTGCCCCCCGAGGAGCACGCCAACATTCCGCAAGTCCCCGGGTCGCTGGCCGAGGTGCTCGACGCCCTGCGGCGTGACCAGGACTTCCTGCAAGTGGGGGACGTCTTCACCGCCGACCTGATCGGCACCTGGATCGATCTGAAGAACGAGGAGATCGACGCCCTGCGCCAACGTCCCCACCCGTACGAGTTCGACCTGTACTACGCCATCTGACCACCGAAAATTACGTTTTATGACGCCCGGCGCGGCCCCGTCGGGCCAAGGCCGAGCTGGCCGACGAAAGTGGGCGAGTCGTCTGGCTTGTGCAAGCCGATGCCGCGGGGGTCTGTGTCGTCATCGGCCGACTCGGTCCTGAAGCGGGCCGGCAGCTCGGCGGCTTCCTTGCCCAGCGCGGCCGCCAGGTGCGGGTACAGAACAGGGTCAGGCGGCGGTATCGGAACGGTCGGGCTCAATGGCGCGGCCTTGACATCCGGCGGTATCTGAACGGTTGGGCTAGCCGGCGGCGCGGCTTTGATAACCGGCTGCATGGCGGTTGTGCCGGTTGGCGGATGCCAGGCCAGCGGGTTTTCACCCAGCAGCGTGCGGGCCTTTTGGAAGACGTCCGACTCGCCCAGAATCTCGTAATGGGTGGCGATCACGGCCGTCTGCGACGAAAAGTCGCGCTGCCCCCGCGTCATCGCGTACTGCACCGCCGAGGCCAGCATGCCGTAGACGACGCCGAACACCACGCCCCAGATCACGTAGCTGATGATCGAGTGGCCGGGCACGAAGATCCACAGCAGCACGGCCAGCGCCAGGCCCCAGATGACGCCGCCGATTGCACCTGAGACCAGCACCTTGCCCCAGCTGAGCTTGCCGGTGACGCGCTCGACCGACTTGAGGTCGGTGCCGACGATGGCCAGCTGCTCGACGGGGAACTGGTGGTCGCCCAGGTAGTCCACCGCCTTCTGGGCGTCCTCATAGGTGTCGTAGACGGCAACGGATCGCGGGTCGGTCAGGTTAAGCAAAGCGGCATTCGGTTGCGGACTCATGGTGCTCCCTTCACAAAAAAGCCTATCCGAACTGGCAAGATTGACGTAAGGAGGCCCGCATGAGCGATGTTGAAGACTCATCCGTCATCCCCGGGTTGGGCGACTTGCGGGCGTGGCGTGACGACATCGACGCCGACGCCCCGCCCACCCAAAGCGTCACCCCCGGTTTGGGCAATTGGGACGACGCGCAGGTCGCCGACCGTCCGATGGGGGCGGCCAGGCTGCCCGACGATCAACCGCCGCCACCCCCGGGCGTGCCGTTCGGCGAGCATCTCAAGGCTTTCGCTAACCTCAAGCTTGACGGGGCGCTGGTGCTGGCCCGTCCGGAGGATCGTCGCGGCCTAATGCTGGAGACCATCGCCGTGCTCGGCATCTCGCTGGGCGCGTCGGCCGTCTGGGCCATCTTGAACATCATCGACTCGCTGACGATGGGGCCGCCGCTCAGCCAACAGGAGACGACGATCAACCAGTCGGTCACCCCCGACCGTCCCTGGCTGGATCTGGGCTACCAGATGTATCACGTCGTCTTCCCGCTGATGGCGGTGCTGGTGGTGTTTTACCTGTTGGCCAATGTGCGCCGTCCGGACGGGGCGCCGTTCCGCATCATGGGCATCACGCTGGCCAACCTGCCGCGCGACGCGGCCCTGGGCGTCGCCTTGACCGCCATCATCGGCATACCGGGGCTGGGACTGTATGCGCTGGCGCGGGTCTTCGGCCTCAACCTGAACGTCGTGCCCACCAATCTGAGCGCCTATTGGTGGACCATACCAGTCCTCATCCTGCTGGCCGCCATGAACGGCATCCTCGAAGAGGTCGTCATGGTGGGCTACCTGTTCACCCGCTGGACGCAACTGGCCTGGGGGCCGTGGAAGGTCATCCTTGTCTCCGCCCTGATCCGCGGCACCTACCACCTCTACCAGGGCTTCGGCGGGTTCATCGGCAACGCCATCATGGGGGTGATTTTCGGCTGGGTGTACATGCGGACGAAACGGGTGCTGCCACTTGTCATCGCCCATTTCCTGCTCGACTTCATCTCGTTTGTCGGGTATTCGCTGCTGAAGGGCGTGTGGCCCTGGCTGTAGCCTAGAAACCATGAGAGTCGGAGTAATCGGGGCCACCGGCCAGGTGGGCGGCGTCATGCGCGCCGTCCTGGCAGAGCGGGCTTTCCCCGTCACGTCCATGCGGTTTTTCGCGTCGGCCCGCTCGGCCGGCACGACACTGCCCTGGGCGGGCCAGGCGGTCACGGTCGAGGACGTGGCCACCGCCGACTTCGCCGGGCTCGACGTCGCCCTGTTCTCTGTCGGTGCGGGCGCGTCCCGCGAGTACGCCCCGAAAGTGGCCGCCGCGGGCGCCGTCGTCATCGACAATTCGGCGGCCTGGCGGATGGACCCGGACGTGCCGCTGGTGGTCGCCGAGGTCAACCCCGAGGACGCGAAAAATCCGCCGAAGGGCATCATCGCCAACCCCAACTGCACGACGATGGCGGCCATGCCCGCCCTCAAGCCGCTGCACGACGCCGCCACCCTGACGCGCCTCGTCATCGCCACATACCAAGCGGTTTCGGGGTCGGGCGCCGCAGCCGTCGCCGCCTTCAAGGGGCAACTGGGCGCCACCGCCGACCCGTCCCTCTACACCTTCGACGGACGCCCCGGCCTGGCCATCGACCCCGGCCCCTACGTCAAGCCGATCGCCTTCAACGTGCTGCCGCTGGCCGGCTCGCTGCTTGGCGACGACAGCGGCGAGACATCGGAAGAGCGCAAGCTGCGCGACGAGAGCCGCAAGATTTTGCACATCCCCGACCTGCCGGTGGCCGGCACCTGCGTGCGGGTGCCCGTCTTCACCGGGCATTC
>WRFI01000211.1 GCA_009778875.1 Propionibacteriaceae bacterium
GCGGGCTCGCTCAGCCACCCCCATTCACGAAACCCGCCACCCGTGGACAGCCGGTTGACATGGCGGGTGGGAGGTGTATCCCAAAGGCCCCGTTGTGGAACCTGGGCCGGTTGACATGGCGGGTGGAACGCCGGTTCGAGCTGGCGACGGCGCAGACGCCTGCCCAAGCCTGGTGGCCACTAGATCGTGCGTCGAGTACGGCGTCTGTGCGCTCGGGCCGGCTGGAGCCCGCCGCGTCAACCACCCCGTCAGTCGCTTCGCGACTGCCACCCCTCCCCAAAGGGGAATTTCCCGTGGCTCAGGCGCTGCACCCGCTTGGGAGACCACCCCGTCGGCTCCGCCGCCACTCCCCAGAGGGGAATTTTCCGTGGCTCAGGCGCTGCCCCTCCTAGGGAGACCACCCCGTCAGTCGCTTCGCGACTGCCACCCCTCCCCAGAGGGGAATTTTCCGTGGCTCAGGCGCTGCACCTCCCCAGAGGGGAATTTTCCGTGGCTCAGGCGCTGCACCCCTCCCGTCAACCACCCGCGACTGGCACCACTTAGTTGAGTTCGACGTTCTTTTGGAAGGCGTCGATCGGCTTGCCGTCCGTGCCGGTCGTGGCGTCCCTCGTGTAGATGAGGAAGCAGTTCGTCGGGTTCTTGATGCCGGCCACCGTGAACGTCATCCAGCCGTCCGAGTTTTCGGCGCGATCAGGGTTCACCCACGGGGTGTATCCGGCGGCGTCCAGATCGGCGTCAAAGTACTTGTTGGGCGGTGTCGGCACCACCATGCCCGCGCACTGAATCTGGAAGTCCTTGTCGTAGATGTAGGTCGGCAGGACGATGCCGGCGGTCGCGCTGACGTGCAGAGCCACCACGGACCCACCCTGGATCGAGCCGGCGAACGCCGCCGCGTCCTCGTCCGACAGCGGCAGGTCGTTGAGGAAGGACACCACTTTGATGCTGTGGCCCAGGCCGGTGTCCTGGAACGACAGGTTGCGGTCCGTCAAGGACGGTGTTTCGGCCGGCATCGGTGTTGATGCGACAAGACCCGTCTGCGTGGCCGATGGGCTGCTGGTGCTCCCATTCCCCGGCCCTGACGAGGTGCACCCGCTCAGCAGCGTCAACCCCGCTAGGGCGGCGATACCGGCAGCGATAATCCTGTTCTTGCTCATTGGTCCCTCTCTCAGTCTGCGGTGCCCTGGCAACCGTCCGCCCCTCAACGCTAGCATATGCGCGGCGTCAGCCGGCCAGCCAGGCGTCCACCTCGGCGAGCCAGACGTCCTTCGACTCGGCGTCGGCGAAGCTCGCCCGGATCGACGAGCGCGCCAGTTCGGCCAGCTCGAAATCGTCAAACCCGAGCTCGCGGGCAATCCGATATTGATCGGCCAGGCGGGCCCGAAAGAGCAGCGGGTCGTCCGCCCCCAGGGCGACGGTGGCGCCCGCCTGGACAAGCCGGCGCAGCGGCACGTCCGCCAGGGTTTGGTAGACGCCCAGCTGGACGTTCGACGCGGGGCAAACCTCGAAGGCCACCCCGGCCTGGATGATTTGATCCATGAGGGCCGGGTCCTCGCTCGCCCGCACCCCGTGGCCCAGGCGGGCCGGATGGAGCGCCGCCAGGACGGCCCGCACATGGTCGGGGCCGCGCAGTTCGCCACCGTGCGGCACTCCCGGCAGGCCGGCGTTCCGGGCGATTCGGAAGGCACCCTCCCAGGTGGCGGTGTCGCCCGCCCACTCGTCGTTGCTCAGCCCAAAACCCACCACCTGGCCGGGGCCGGTGCCGGCGTGCCGGGCCGCCAGGCGGGCCAGGGTGCGCGCCTCGATCGGGTGACGCAGCCGCGACGCCGCGACGATGACCGCCACCTCGACGCCCGTGCGCTTCGTGGCCTGCGCGGCCTCGTCCAACACTATGTCCAAAGCGTTGATGATGCCGCCGACGGAGGCCGCGTAGCTGGTGGGGTCGATCTGGATTTCCAGGCGCCGGGCCCCGTCGGCCGCGTCCAACCGGGCGGCATTGTTGATGACGGCACGCAGGGCGGCCTCACCCGTCACGGCCCGGCGGGCGATGTCATAAAACCGCTGAAACCGAAACCAACCCTTCGTCGTCGCCGAGGTCGAAAAAGGTACCCCTTCCGTCAACTGTTCGGGCAGCTTGACGTGAGCGTTTTGCGCCAGTGCGACCATCGTCGGCACGTCCAGCGACCCGGTGAAATGCAGATGCAAATGGGCCTTCGGCAACACTGACACGTCCCGGCGGTGCTCGCCGCGGCCGGCTGAGGCGGCCCCCAGGCGTGCCACGTCGGCGTTGATGCTCAGTTTCGGATCAATGCGGGGGATGGCGGCCATATCTCACTCGCCGACGGCGCGCGGCAATTCGTCGCTGACCTCGGGCGCGCGGCCTCTCAAACGCCGGTTGACATCGGGTGATTCGAAG
The DNA here is from genome assembly GCA_009778875.1 of Propionibacteriaceae bacterium. Lineage (GTDB taxonomy): Bacteria > Actinomycetota > Actinomycetes > Propionibacteriales > Propionibacteriaceae > WRGV01. Next base: position 2,414 of record WRFI01000211.1, read on the forward strand.
GGCAGGACGTCTTGCGGATAGTCGGCCGACACCGGGAAGTCCGGGCTGTCGCTGACCGGCCGTGGTGCGCTGAGATCGACGGTGCGCACCGATCTCGGCAGCACCGGACGGCTGACGTACGTCACCGGCGCCACGGGCATCGGCTCCAACAGCGTCTTCAATCCGGGGATGGGGACGGACAACTCGATCGAACGCTCGCTGATTTCGGGCGATTCAGCGGGTTTCACCTTGGCCACATCGGCCACCGTGATCAGTTGGGTCTGCTCGTCCCAACCCTGATCCAGGCTGGCCAGGCGACGCTTGAACTGACGGTTCTTTCTCACCAGCGTGGTGCGCGCCCACAACACCCAGGCGACCAGCGGAATCAGCGCCGTCACGACCACGCCACCCGGCAGGGACGGGAAGAACAAGGGCGCCATCACAATGGCCAGCGCCAGCGCCACCGCCACCACCAAACCCAGACGGCGGAAGCGCATCCAGGTGAGCCGGCTTCGCGCCACCTCGTGGCGGACGGCGTTGCGCAGCAGCGGCGTCGAGACCTCCAAGTCCGTTTCGGCCTCGGCCTCTGGTTCGTCACCCGAGCGAACCACCACCATATCGCCGCCGATAGCGTCCGCCGAGTTGACGCCCAACGCTGTCGCCTCACCGCCACGCTTCAGGCCGACGATCACGTACGCCAAGCCGCCCAGTACGACGGCCGCCAGAATTAGCCCAGTAAGCATAGTATTCATCAGGCTAAACACTGCGCCTCACGAAGTGGGGGAAGCCCGACGGAGTGTCGCCTCATGCCTTGCTGTTCAGTATAGGGGACGGACGGTCCAAAACCTCGAAGGTCGGGCCGCCCTGGCAAGAAGTCACATTCCCCCCCGATTCCACAGCGGGCTCTTGGGGGAAGTTGTCCCCGGTTGACGCGGCGGGCTCCAGCCGGCCCGAGCGCACCCAACGACGCGGGTCGAGGGCAGACGAACTTGCTCGTATGCCGAGGCCAAGGAAGTTGTTGACGAGCGAAGCGAGGAGCGACGCCGTACTCGACGCACAATCAAGTGGCCACCCGGCCTGGGCAGGCGTCTGCGCCGTCGCCAGCTCGAACCGGCGTTCCACCCGCCATGTCAACCGGCTGTCCACGGGTGGCGGGTTTCGTGAATGGGGGTGGCTGAGCGAGCCCGCCCCGCTGATGCTTGAACCAATGTGAGCTAAGGCTGTCAAGCCGAAACCAGAGCGTTGAAACAGTCTTCAGCGGGCGAGCCTCAGACGGGGGCACCCCCGGACTCACGAAACCCACCGCCGGTGGGCAGACCCCCAGGCATCGCCTCCCGGAACGCGCCCCGCGACGGAACAACTTCCCCCCGAGGGAACGCCCCACTGGAGCCCGCCGCGGCGAAGTTGACTGGGTGGTCGGTCACCTTCCTGCACACGCTTGGAAGGACCACCCCGGCGGCTCCGCCGCCACCCCTCCTAAGGAGGGGAATTTACCCCGTCGGCTCCGCC
>WRFI01000212.1 GCA_009778875.1 Propionibacteriaceae bacterium
CACCCCACCAGGGTTTCTCCCTTGAGTTGGTAGATCAAGCTGCACGCCACCAGGAACACCACGGTGACAAACACAGCAACTGACGCGGCCTTCCCCTGGGCGGCCATGAAGCGCTCGTCGTAGTGCTGCTTTTGGGTGGCCGCGGCCTCTTCGTCCGTTTGGCCGCGAAACCGTATTAGCCACCGTGCGGCCATGATAATCATGGCGACAGTGGCACCGAGCATGACACCGGAAAAGATACTGCCGGTGGAGGTTTGATATGCATGGCCAACGGTCAACACAAGCATGGTCGCGATGAGAAGCAGGACGCCGAACGTCATGGTCAGGATCGCTGTCAACCTGGTCCAGTGTTTCAAAAGGTTCATTTTGATTTGTCTTCCTCGTCGAAAAAGATCTCTTCGATCGGACGGTCGAAGTAGCGGGCGATCTTGAAGGCAAGCCCGAGCGATGGGTTGTAACGCCCAGACTCAAGCGAGATTATCGTCTGCCGTGACACTTCCATGGCAGCGCCCAACTCGGCCTGACTAATGCCTTGGTTCTTGCGCAGTTCCCCAAGTCTGTTTTCCATGGCCGTCCCTGGATCGTCGATTCAACACTAGGCCGATGCGGCCCAAATGTCAAGCAGCCTTTACATTTTGTGGTTACCTGGCGGCCAGCCGGGCCGCCGCGGCGTCGATTCGCTCGTCGGTCTCCGTCATTGCCGCACGGATGAAGCTCGCGCCGGCCGGGCCGTAGAAATCGCCTGGGGCGGTCAGTATTCCGCGTTCGGCCAGCCAGGCGATCGACTTTCGTCCGGGCTCGTCCCTGGTGGCCCAAAGGTAGAGCCCGCCCTGGGACGCCTCAACGCGGAAACCCACCCCCGTCAGCGCCGCCGCCATGACGTCGCGCCGCCGCCGGTAGCGCGCCCTTTGGGCGTCCACGTGCTGCTGATCGCGCAGCGACGCGGCCAGAGCCGCCTGCACCGGGGCCGAATTGATCATGCCGAGGTGCTTGCGCAGGGCGACCAGCTCTTGCACCAGCACCGGATCGCCGGCCAGGAAGCCGGCCCGATAACCGGCCAGGTTCGACCGCTTGGACGCCGAGAAGACGTCCAACAGGCCCGTCAGATCGCCGTCGTTGACGCGGGTGTCGAGCACGGAGACGGGCTCGGCGTCCCAGCCGAACTCCCCGTAGCACTCGTCCGACGCCAAAATCGCGCCGCATTGGCGGGCGAACTGCACCCAGGCGCGGATCTCGTCGACCCCAAGAATCGCCCCGTGCGGGTTGGCCGGGGAGTTGATCCAGATCAGGGACGGCTTACCCGTCACCTCCCCCGGGGCGTCGGCCCTTTGCGTCTTGGCCCCTGCCATCAGCGCGCCGACCTCGTAGGTCGGGTAGGCCAGTGATGGGAACACCACCAAGTCGGCGGATCCCAGCCCGAGCAATGTCGGCAGCCAGCCGACCACCTCCTTGGTGCCGATGGCGGTGGTGATGTGGCGGGAGTCCAGTTCGGGCGCACCCCAACGCCGCCGCAGGTAGGCGATCACGGCCTCATGAAGCGCGTCGCTGCCCCACACCGTCGGGTAGCCCGGCGCGTTCGAGGCGGTTTCCAGGGCCTGTCGAATGAACCCCGGCGTGTCGTCCACCGGAGTGCCGACAGACAAATCCACCAGGCCGCCCGGGTGCGAGCGGGCCAGCGCTGTCACGTCCGCCAGGGTGTCCCAGGGGAAGTCCGGCAGTGTGCGCGACAGGTAGTTCAGCATGGCTACTCGACGGGTGGCCAGGCCGTGACGCGTGGCTCGTCCTGGCCGATCGGGCCAAGTGCGGCCGCGCCCCCCGACGCGCCGGTCGCCTTGAAAAACTGAACCTGGACGTCGATGAACGCTCGCTCATCGTCGGGCACGTCGTCCTCGTACCAGATGGCCGCCCGCGGGCAGACCGGTTCGCAGGCCCCGCAATCGACGCATTCGTCCGGGTTGATGTACAGGGTTCGGTCACCCTCGTAGATCGCGTCAACCGGGCACTCCAGCACGCAGTCGCGGAACTTCTTGTCGATGCAACCGCTGCCAATGACGTAGGTCATGTGTCTTCCTAACTTCGAAGCTACAAGACTACAACCGAATAGTCCCCCGCGTCCTCGACCGCTGCCTGAATCTGGGCGAAGTCGATCGGCTCGTCGGACGTGACGTGCAGCAGGCCGTCACTCAGCGCCAGCTCTATCCCGGTGACGCCGGGCACCTCGCCGACCGCCTGCTTGACGTGCATGACGCAATGATCGCAGTCCATTCCTGAAACGCTGTATGTTGTTTCCATGGCGTCCATCTTCGTCTCGTTCGGCCAACTTGGCAAGCTCGGGGCGGCCCATCTGACCACCAGATGAGATGCCGGAAAGTTCTTTGGAACAAGTTTTTCGGCGTGCGCATACGGCCTTGTGAAGGCTCTGATGGCGGTTCAGATTGGGACGTAATGCACAGGCCGTCGGCGCGTCGTCCACAAGCCGGGGCGAGTTACTCACAAGGCGTAACGGTCTGACCCACAGCCTGTGGATAACCGGGCGTGACGGCCGAGTTTACGTCCCACTCAGTAGCCACTAGTGTCATGGAAGAGATATTTGTCAGTGGCGCGAGGTAGAACTGAATTCGCGGAAGGGCGGTGATAAATGATCGATCAGATGGTCGACGAGTTCGAGGCTCAAGACTTGTCGCAAGCGCGCACTCCGCCGCAGGATATGGCGGCGGAGCAGTCGGTGCTGGGCGCGATGCTGGTGTCGCAGGACGCCATCGGCGAGGTGGTTGAGATCATCGAGGCCCGCGATTTCTACCGTCCCGCCAACGGCACGATCTTCGAGACGATCCTGTCGCTGAACACCCGCGGCGAACCGGCCGACGCGATCACCGTCGCCGCCGAGCTGGACAAGCGCGGACAGTTGACAAGGATCGGCGGGCCCGCCTACCTGACCCAGCTGGTCGGCTCGGTGCTGATCGCCGCGAACGCCACCTACTACGCTCAAATCGTGCGCGACAAGGCCGTCCTGAGACGTTTGGTTGACGCGTCCGTGCGGATTGCCCAGTTGGGGTACCAAGGCCAAGGCGACGTCAACGACATCGTCGATTTGGCCCAACAAACCGTCTACGGCGTCTCAGGGGTCAACTCCGCCGACGACTACCAGCCCCTGTCGAAACTGATGGACCCCACCTTCGACGAGATCGACGCGATCCGCTCCCATGGCGGCACCCTCGACGGGGTCCCCACCGGGTTCGCCGACCTCGACCGGCTGACCAACGGGCTACACGCCGGCCAGATGATCATCATCGCCGCCCGCCCCGGCGTCGGCAAATCCACGTTGGGCTTGGACTTCGCCCGCTCCGCCGCCATCGGCAACAACATGACCACCGCGTTCTTCTCGTTAGAGATGACGAAGACGGAACTGGTCATGCGGCTGCTGTCAGCCGAGGCGTCCGTCCCCCTGCACCACATCCGCACCGGGTCGCTGACCGACGACGAAAATGACCGGCTGCAAAAGATCGCCGGACAAATCTTCAAAGCCCCACTTTTCATCGACGATTCGCCCAACCTGACGATGATGCAGATCAGGGCGAAAGCCCGCCGCCTGCACCAGGCCAACAACCTGAAACTCGTCATCATCGACTACATGCAGTTGATGTCGTCCGGCAAACGTGTCGAATCGCGTCAACTGGAAGTCTCCGAATTCTCCCGGCAAGTCAAACTGCTCGCCAAAGAGCTAGGCATACCGGTGGTGGCGCTGTCCCAGCTGAACCGCGGCCCAGAATCCCGCGGCAGCGAACGAGAAAACGCCCCCGGCTCACCCAAAGGCCGCCCCCAACTGTCCGACCTACGCGAATCCGGCTCACTGGAACAAGACGCCGACGTCGTCATCCTGCTCTACCGCGAAGAC
>WRFI01000213.1 GCA_009778875.1 Propionibacteriaceae bacterium
CCATGTAGGCCACGGAAGCACGGCCGGTCCTCGTGTACAACCCGCCAACGCCACGACCAGACACAACACCACGCCCAGCCCTACCCTTTTCAACTGTCTGGCAGCCACCTATCCCACCTTCCGAATGAACGCGACCCGCCCAGCAAACCGATCGCCGGACCACTCGAACCCATGGGCACACCCCCAGCTACCCGTTGGCACCATTGCCCAGTTTCAACAGGTCCCGAATGTCCCGCAACTGGATGAGGCGGATGAAAGGATCCCACAGCAATTCCTGGGCCTTCCGCTCGACCGCCTGCTCCTCCGCCTTTCGTTCAGCAGGGCTCATCACGCGGCGCGAATCGATGCAAAGCATGGCCCCTTTCTTCCTTGGACAAGATCACCCTAACAGACAGTTGGGCTGATCGCAACACGCGACCTTGAAAACCAGGGTCAAGCTGGTAAACGCCTCTGGCCGGGTTCCGCGGCCTGTCCGGTGTCGGCCCGGCCGGCGGGATCGTCCCGCCGTTCGGTGTTGGGTGCCGGGGGCAGGGCCGCTCGACAGTTGCCCGAAGCAGGTCACCGACAAGCAGGTTTCGTACTCAAACTGAGGAACAGGGCTGGTCATTTTGGCGTGTCGCGGGCCAGTCGGCGCGCGTGGGCTTGCCCCAGACATGGGGTTTGGCGTGCTCAACGCCCCCCTGATGGTGGCCACCGACCCCAGCAGCTACTCCACCGACAAGGTTCTGGCCCAGAAAAGCCCCGGGGGACACCCAACTCCCGATAATTTCACCGCCTACCAAAACGGGACCGCCAACTTTTACGGCGTCATCGGCGACAATGACTACATTTACCGGGGCTGCGACCACGTCCCCTCCAACGTGCCGGTAAAGGCATCACCTGGCCCGTCATGCCAACCAAACACCAACCCATCCACCCCACAAATCACAGAAACCCCGGTGCCGTCAATCAGCCAGCCACCAGTATCCCATGGGTGCTGATCGGCGCAGGCATCGCGGTAGTCGCAGTGCTGGCCATTGTCATCGTAGTGATGCTACGGCGACGCAAACCAGGCCCGCCAGGCACCCCGCCGTCCATACCGCAAGCGTGGCCGCCAGCAGCCACACCCACCTGGCCAGCCCAACCATTCCCTTATCCGGCACAACCACCACCCGTCCAGCAGTGGCCGCCTGCGGGCCCGATAAACACCCCGCCGCCTGCCGCCGGGCAACCCGCAGGTATTCCTTGGCAACAGCCCGATCGGTGACCTGACCAGGATCGGCGCCACGGTTCCCCTGCCCGCTAAAAACCCGGCTTGCCGCGATTACGGCTGAATCACCACCGTGCGTATTGGGTCAGAAATTTCCGAACCATCGGCTGAGCTGCCCGAAGGCCATTCGATGCTCACACCATATCTGTCGCCAAAGAACGAGTCAACGCATGGCGGTGTGCACGACGAACGCGCCAGAATCATCGGACCAAGAAGCCATCATGGCACAATCATCACCATGCGCCACCCGTCGGAGATGCCCGAACCATCGGCCGCGGCCCCGTCCGGGGTCTGGATTGACACGGCATATTCGTCATCGAAAAGCGAGTCAATGTCTGGTGTCGTGCCACAAATAATCCACCCCTCGCCAATGTCCGTATCTTCGTCATAAGAGAATGCCACGTCACCGCCGAACGCCGACAAGTCACGAGCCTGGCTGGCCGGGTCACTGTCGTGGTACAAGCCATAGCAGTGGGCAAGTTTAAGATTAGTCAGCGTGACTACGCCGAAAATGGACAAGACTGGGTCGTATGGCGATGGCCAGTTGTCCAATGTTGTGCCAGCCGCCTTCGCCGGCCGGGTATCGACAACAACCCGCACACCAACAACTCTGACCCAACCAAACCGTTGCGCCCAAAACTGTGGTGCCGGCACCCATTTCGTCGCCTCCTGCACAGTAACAGTCATCCCGGCTCGCCCAACAAATGTCTGATTCACCTGCACCGTCCCAAACGGGCCCGTAGCACCAATCGCCGTTGGAGTCACATTCGATGTCGGCGTTGGCAGCAAGTCCGGTGCTGATGTACACCCGGCCGCAGCTACGGCCAGGCCCAACACCGCACCCAGCAGGCCGGCTTGTTTCAACTGTCTAGTAGCCACCGATACCGCCTTCCGTGTGAACATGATCTGGCCAATCTGTCTGGGCGCCGGGACCATGATTCAACTCGGCCTCCAGCTTCGCCAAGTTAGCCGCCGCATCTCGGTCGCCGTCTTTGAATGCGCGTATCACGTCCTTGAAAACTTCGGAAGCCTTTTCGGTTTTCCATCTGAGGTCATCCAAAAAGTCACTCATCCGGCAGCGTAATGTGTCCCAACTGGCCCAGCAGCCTTTCTCCCCACTGCCGAACGCCTCATCCCGATACCAAGACGTGCTGTCGGTCATCAACTCCACATAACGGTGCACCTCATCCAAAACACCGACTATCCCCGGCAACACAGCATGAGACCCCTCGCAAAGCTGTGAACACTTCTCCGGATCAATCAGCACCTCATCCCAGCTTGAACTCTGATCGATGGGCTGGCCCGCGAACGGGGTAGCAAACGCCCACTGGTTGCCAAAAGTAGCTTCGAACGAGGACTGAAGATTATCCTTCAGCACATTTTCCTGCGTCACGCCGTCGTCCTTGATCTTTGCGATGGTTGCGCTGAAAGAATCCATCAAAGACAGATACGTGTTCGCCGGCTTGGGATCATCGTCCTCCGGAATGATGTCGGCGATCAGATTCAGTCCTGCCGCTATCGCCTCTAGTGGCAGCGCCGCCTCTACCTGCCCACCCAACTCCGCACTCGCGGCGAAAAGGTCCAACCCGTCAGCCATCACATGGACAATTTTGGCAAGCTCATCCCAGGCGGATTCCGATTCCACCGAACGCGCCTCAAACGCTTCGGCAGCACGATCAACCGCCTCATCCACTGCCTTTTGCGTTTGCACCCACAGGCCTTTCTCCCCACCCAGCGCGGCACCGAGAATTACCCCCAAACCATAGTATCGGGCTACCGCGGCTTCAAACATGTTCACGAAAAAGTGCTTGAACGCCCAGATGAAGTCACCGTTCATGTCGTTGACCGCATTCATCATCTGGATGATGTAACTGTTCAGGTCCGTCCCCCCACCACCTTCCTCGGACGTTCCCAGTTTCACCAACACGTAGCCCAAATCATCCATATAGGCATCAAAATTGGACTGTCCCGGCATGAAGCCAAACGGCTCAACCAAGGCATCGATAGTGCCGCGAATGTCGTCGAACTGCGCCACAAGCCCCGGGTCTGGCAGATCCGAGGACCAGGCATCCCCGTCGAGGCCGACAGCGATTATTTCGTTGGCCATAACACCCCCGCCACCTCCACTGGCGTCTGGCCGGGAAAAGTGAACTGAGTACCCTAGGTACATGAGCCGATACTGCGAGTCGTCCCGGTCTAGATAGAACAGACTTGGTTCCGCTAGGTCGTGGACGTACGCGTCGATCGCGGCGCGTTTCAGCGCGCTGGTAGGTGGGAGAGCCATGGTCATCGCCTCGTTTCTCTTGTGTTTCGGCTTGTCACCGGTATGTTCGTCAGCCGTGACCGAGTCATGGTGACCGCCGAAACGGACGGATGGCGATCATCTTACACCTGTCTGCGGGTTGGCGAAAGGCCGCGACCTTGAAAACCGGCGTCAAGCTGGTATACGCCTTTGGACGGGTTCCGCGGCGTGTCTGATGTCGGCCCGCCCGTTAGGATCGTCCCGCCGTCCCGATTGGGGCAGGGCCGCTAGACAGTTGCGCGAAGCAGGTCACCGACAAGCAGGTTTCGTACTCAAACTGGGCATCAGGGCTGAGAATCATGGCTTGTCGCGGGCC
>WRFI01000214.1 GCA_009778875.1 Propionibacteriaceae bacterium
GATCAGATCATCCAGGCGAGAACCAATCTCTTTGGTCCAGGCGGCGTTCACTTCGGCCGGGTCATCGCAGTCGCCGTCGAGACTTTCCAGCATGGCGTTGGCCAGCGCGGCCCTGTCATGTGGTGGCAGTGTCCGCGCCATTTTGGTGATCTCATCAACTGCGATAGTCATACGTTCAGTGTAACCGACGCGAGGCTGCTAACCCTGCAGGGGTACGGGTTTGTTTTCCCCTGGGTGAGATGCGCTGAAGCCGATGGTCAGTGGAAAGCGGGGCAAGGATCAGTCCCTGCCCCGCTCGGTTTTGCCCGTGAATCAGTTGTCGTACACGGCGACGAATCGTCCGACGACGCCCCCGGTGCGAAGTTTGTCGATGGCGTCGGGGATGTCCGCCCGTGTGATTTGAAGCGCTAGGTACACTCGGGATTTTCCACGGAAATGAGTACATCAGCGGTCCTGGCTGAACGGTGAATGTTTGTGGTTGACTGGAAGGCTGGCCAGTACGGAATGAAGAAGACTCACGCGATCGTCGCAGCACTCTGTGTGGTCGTGGGCCTCCCACTGGCGATGCAGGAGGCGCCTCCAGTCGCCCAGGCCGCCGTTGGCACCACCTATGGACCATATACCGTCACCAGCACAGTCACAACAGCCGGTCCGCTCACAGGCTCGGACACAGCCGAGAATGCACCGGTGTACGAGGTGACGAGCATGTCACCCACCCCATTGACAATGAGCAGCGGTTATGCCGTCATTGTGTTGACTGGTGTTTCGCACATCGCTGCCGTCTCACAGATGCAGATCACTGAAACCGCCCATGCCACCATCTATCTGCCGACCGGCTCAACCAATACCTTCACCTGTAACGACACCTCATCCACTGGGACTGGGCATCGGGCCGGCATAGAGGTAAGCCCCAGCGCCTCACTCACCATTGAAGGCAGCGGCACGTTGAATGCCACAGGTGGTAACTACGGAGCCGGTATCGGCGGCACCTACCTGAACACCAGTACGTCAGACGTGCAAGCAGCCAACGAGTCAGGCGCCATCACCATTGACGGTGGCATCGTGAATGCCACCAGCGGTACATACGCGGCGGGTATCGGCGGTGCGCTGAACGGTAGTAGTGGCACGGTCACGATCAACGGTGGCACTGTCACTGCCAGTTCCACCGATGGCGGAGCGGGCATCGGTGGTGGCCGCGACGCCCCGGGTGGAACAACCGTCATTAATGGTGGCACCGTCTATGCCACCGGTGGCGCCATCCATGGTGGTGCTGGTATCGGCGGCGGCGGCGACATCAACGCCGGCTCCCTGAGCACCGGTAATCTGGAGCACACCGGCGGCAATATCACCATCACCGGTGGCTCTGTCACCGCCAGTTCTCAGGTTGGTAGTGCTGGCATCGGCGGTGGATTCTGGAGCAAGAGCGGTACGATCACCATCACCAGTGGCACGATCAAAGCCAAAGCTCTGGGAGGCGGAACCGGCATCGGCGCCGGTGGTCGATCAATGTGCGATACCATCACTATCAGCGGCGGTAACATCACGGCGACCGGCACATCACAGGCTGCAGGCATCGGCAATGGGACGGGTGTTACTGGCGGTAAAATCATCATCTCGGGTGGCACGATTGTGGCCACCAGTGCCGTCTCGAACGCCTCGGGCATCGGCGGTGGTGCCGACCTGATCAGTCATCCTGGCAGTGCCACCGTCGTCATCACAGGTGGCAATGTATACTCCGGTAACTCGGATGGCCAGATCCAGGTCAACACCAACCCAACCAACGGGGAGTCCTATGGCTTGCAGTCTATCTACGCCATCGACGTCACCTTGGAGGACTCGAATGGCCACTTCCTACCCAACGCCGACCTGTCCATTGGCGTCACAGCTGGCTACACCTATTCGGCTACCACGAATGCATCTGGGCATGCCTACATCTGGTTGCCGGTAGGCACCTACCCACTTCTGATGACCAACTCCATGACCGCCACTTACGCCGATTATCAGTTAGTGGTGACCAAACCGACCGGTACTGTCTACGACGCTGTTGAGCAAATCATCAAAATGGTCACCGATGAACCACTGTGGAAGTGGTTTGAGACGGACTCAATAAAAAAGCTGTACGGTTTGAGCCAGCTCAATCTCTCTATCAACCACAACAACTCTTGTACTAATTCCACTCCGTCACAAATTGCCATCTGTGAGGGAAAGGCAATCGTCGGTGTGGACTGGTACCGCGAAAATGTGACCAACCCGGTCAATACGATTGATTCCTTCACCGCCGGATTCGCCGCCGCATCCCAAGACGACAGTGGCGTCGGGGCTACGGATAGTGAGTTGGAGCTCCAATCTGGTGACACCACTGATCAACAGAACTACCTCATGACGATCACTGCGAACGGCCGCTACTGGGTGCAGGTACACCTCATCGGCGTGAACACCGGCTCAGACGTCTTCCTTGTCAAATCGGTTGATGTCACCGACATCTACACGCCGGTGACGGTGAGTGTGCGCGACTGGAACGTCAATTTCGACACCCAGATGAAGCCGTACACCGAGTTGCCCCCCACGTCACCAGCCGAGCAATACGGCATACCGTTCGACTTGGATGGCACTGTTCTGAGCGGTCCCGCGACGGTGTACGACAGCGTCACCTATGAGCGCAACCTGTCCCAGCCGACTCCGCCTTGGAATATGACTGTGCCTGACGTCCCGTTTGGCAGCACCGTCGGCGACACGACCTCGACGATCACGCTGGACACCAGCGCCGTACCCGCCAATGCCGACCTAGGTAGTACGCCGATCAACCTGCTGTACACCGTCAACTACTCCAGCCCCACCTTCATCGTCGTCTATGACGCCAACGGTGGAGTGGGAGACAGCTTTACGCAGGACTCCACCATCAACACCGGCACTGTCAATCTCGACGCTGTGAGCGTGAGCGACGCCGGTTTCGCGCCGTCAACCGTCAACACAGTGTTTGTCGGCTGGAACACCGCCACTGATGGCTCAGGGACACCGTACAACCCAGGCGACACCATCGCGGTGTCAGACAATCTGACGCTGTACGCCCAATGGGGCCCGGCTACCACCACGTTGACGATTTCGAAGACGGTTGAGGGGCCATTGGCCGACCGGACGCGTCCGTTCAGTTTCACCATCCGGCTGGAGGACTCCGATGGCCCCATCACGGCGGACATTTCGGCCAACTTCGTCTGTACAGGCCGAGAGGACCAGCCGTGTCCGACCGGTCCGGTGGTGGTCACCGACGGATCTGGATCCTTCACGCTGGCCGACGGCCAGTCCGTCACCTTGGAGGATGTCCCCATGACCGCGACGGTCCAGATCATCGAGGCTATCGTTCGGGGTTGGGCGGCGTCGTACACTGACAGCCTTGACCCTGGCACTCTCGTCCCCAGCAACGACACCGATCCGCAACCTATGGCTGAGGACCGTACCTTCGCCTTCCTCAACACCCGTGAAGCACCACCGGCCACCGGTGTGGACAGTGGCGACGCCAGCGAAGCACTGGTGTTGCCTGTCCTGACTCTGCTGGTGATTGCGCCCATCCTTCTGGCCGCCAGGATTCGACGACTGAGGGGAGTGTGACCGCCATGACCCAGACGTACGACGTGACGCTTCCCGAGAGCACCAGCCGTACCTCGGAAGAGGACATTGTGGTGCCGGGCGAGGCGCTGGACAAGGAGTTTGACGCGACGCTGGACGATGCCGGCGCCAAGGCGTCGGTCGTGGCCCGCCCGCCAAGCGTCTGGCGTGACCTGGCGGGCCTGGTGGCCAAGATCGTGGTGATCGTCGCGGTGTTCGGCCTGATCTTCAGCTTCACCCATGGCGCCATGCGCAACAC
>WRFI01000215.1 GCA_009778875.1 Propionibacteriaceae bacterium
GTTCCGGTGACCGCGACCTGTTGCAGATGGTGACGGACGCCACCACCGTCTTGTACCCCGTCAAGGGGGTGACGGAAATGGCGTCGATGACCCCCCAGGCCGTTTTGGACAAGTACGGCGTCGTGCCTGGCCAGTACCCCGAACTGGCGGCTCTGGTCGGTGAGGCCAGCGACAATCTGCCGGGCGTCCCAGGGGTGGGGGCCAAGACGGCCGCCAAGTGGCTCACCCAGTTCGGTGACCTGGACGAGTTGTTGGTGCGCGCCGATCAGGTGCCCGGCAAGGTGGGCGAGTCGCTTCGGCAGCATCTGGATGACGTGCGCCGCAATCGCCGGCTCAACGCCTTGGTGACCACGCTCGACCTGCCGATCGGAGTCGATGCGCTGACCCGCCAGACCCCCGATGCGGCCGAGATCACCCGGCTGTTCGGCGCCATGGAGTTCGGCACGACGCTGCGCACCCGCTTCATGGACGCCCTGGGGCAGCCGGACGTGCCCATGCCGGTGTCGTGCGACGCGCCGCCCCGGGTGGTGGAAAAGACCAGCGACCTGGCGGCCTGGCTCGGCCAGAACACCTCTGCCGACACGCCGACGGCGGTGCTCGTCAAGGGCCAGTGGGCCCAGGGCACCGGAAGGGTGGACGAGGTGTGGCTGGCGGGGCCGGCCGCTGTCACCGGGATTGTGCGGGGTGGCCCGGCCGACGGCGCCCTGGCGGACTGGCTGGCCGACGCCCGCTACCCCAAGATCATGCACGCCGCCAAGGGCCAGATCCAGGCGCTGGCGGCCCACGGCTGGCCGGTGAACGGCCTGGTGATGGACACGGAGCTGGCCGCGTACCTGTTGCAGCCCGACCAGCGGTCGTTCGACCTTGAGGGTCTCTGCGTTCAGTACCTGGCGCGGCCCTTGAGCGGCGCGGCCGGGCAGCCGCCACAGCAGGCGATGCTCGACTTTGATGAGGCGGACGAGGACTCACCGACCCGGGTCGGTGCCGTCGCCGATCTGGCCGCGGTGTTGCAGGTGGCACTCGACCGCGATGGCGAGTCCGATCTGCTGCGCGACGTCGAGTTGCCCGTCCAAAAGGTGCTGGCGGCCATGGAGACGACGGGCGTGGCCGCCGACGAAGCCGTCCTGGGGCGCCTGCGCGACGACCTCGACGCGGCGGTCGTCGAAGCGGAAAAACAGGCTTTCCGCATCGTGGGGCACGACTTCAACATGGGCTCGACGAAGCAGTTGCAGGTGATTCTGTTTGACGAGTTGAAGATGCCGAAGACCAAGAAGACCAAGCTTGGCTACACGACGGACGCGGCCGCTCTCGAGGACCTGTACGCCAAAACGGAGCACCCATTTCTTGAGCAGTTGCTGGCCCATCGCGACAACATCAAGCTGCGCCAGATGGTCGATTCGCTGATCCGCGCGGTGGCCGGCGACTCGCGCATCCACACCACCTATCAGCAGACGGCGGCCGCCACCGGGCGGCTGAGTTCGACGGACCCGAATCTGCAAAACATTCCGATCCGCACCGAGACGGGCAAGCGGGTGCGCGAGGCCTTCGTCGCGGGCGCCGGCTTCGAGTCGCTGCTCAGCGCCGACTACTCGCAGATCGAGATGCGCGTCATGGCCCATGTGTCCGGTGACCCCGCGCTGATCGAGGCGTTCCGCAGCGGCGTCGACTTCCACACCGTCACCGCCAGCCGCGTCTTCGGCGTGCCGGCAGATCAGGTGACCCCGGCGCAACGGTCGCAGGTCAAGCAGGTGAACTACGGGCTGGCCTACGGGCTGAGCGCCTACGGGTTGTCCACGCGGCTGGGCATATCCGTGGGGGACGCCCGCGACCTGATGAGCGACTACTTCTCGACCTTCGGCCACGTCCGGGAGTATCTGGACGACGTCGTCGCGAAGGCGCGGCGGGCCGGCTACACCGAGACGCTGCTGGGGCGGCGTCGCTACCTGCCGGATCTGACCAGCCTGAACGGGCAGCGCCGCGAAATGGCCGAACGGGCCGCCCTCAACGCGCCCATCCAGGGAACCGCCGCCGACATCATCAAGGCGGCCATGGTGCGGGTAGACGCCGAACTGGCGTCCCAGGGGTTGGCGTCCCGGCTGTTGCTGCAAGTGCATGACGAGTTGGTCTTCGAGGTGGGCCCCGGCGAACAGGCGGCGCTGTCGGGCCTTGTGACCGACGTGATGACGCACGCCATGGATTTGGCGGTGCCTCTTGACGTGTCCCTCGGCGTGGGTGACTCCTGGGCGTCGGCACACTAGGCACTAGGGTGGATTCATGACTTCACTGGTGGTACTGGCGGCCGGCCTGGGCAACCGATTCGGCGGGCTGAAGCAGCTGGCGGGCGTCGATGGGGCGGGCCAGACCCTGGTCGACTACGCGGTGTTCGACGCCGTCCGGGCCGGTTTCGAGCGCGTCGTGGTGGTGGTGACACGTGAGTTGGAGCCGGAGTTCGCCGCCCGCATCGGCGACGCCATCGGGCGTCACATCGACCTGGTGTATGCGCATCAGAGTCTCGACGCGCTGCCGCCGGGCTTCACCATCCCGCCTGGGCGCGTGAAGCCCTGGGGCACCGGGCAGGCCGTGTTGGCCGCGCTGCCTTATCTCAGCGGCGCCTTTGCCACCGTCAACGCGGACGACTTCTACGGGCGCGACGCCTACGATCAGATGGCGGCCTTTCTGGCCGGCGATGGGCCCGACCATGGGTTGGTCGGCTACCGATTGGCGAATACGCTGTCCGAACACGGCACGGTGTCGCGGGGGGTTTGCGAGGTGGGCAGCGACGGCGCCCTGGTGGACATTCGCGAGCGAACGGCGTTACGCCCGGTTGTGGGCGGCGCCGTCGACGAGTCGGGCGAGTTCTTTGCCGATGACACCTTGGTGTCGCTCAACTTCTGGGGTTTCCGGGCCAGTGCCGCCGACGCTTTCCGCGATGGGTTCCCCGTCTTCCTGAGGCGCCCGGACGTCGCCCGGGCCGAGTACTTCCTGCCGGACGTCGCCCGCAGCCTCATCCCGCACGTCCGCGTTCTGCCGACGCCGGCCACCTGGATGGGTCTGACGTACGCCGACGACATGGGGACACTGAGGGCGCACCTGGCCAGATTGGTGGATCAAGGCGTCTACCCGGCCAAGCTTTGGTAGCCGCATCGTTATCGGATCGTTACCAACTGTTTGCCCTTGTCGTCACGCATGCGGTAGTATCGCTTCGCCGTTGTCAGCATGGTCTGGACCTAGAGGCTGTGCCCGTCGAAGTGTCGGAGAGTGGCGGCGGCGCCAAAACACCGAAGAAAAAACACCGAAAGTTCAAATGACATCAACCGAGACGCTCTCACCCGAGAGCACGACCGACGCCCTCACAGACGACGCCTTCGAGGCCGCGATCGATTCCACTATCAAGTATTTCAACGACGGAGACATCGTCACCGGTACCGTCGTGAAGGTCGACAAGGACGAGGTGCTCGTCGACGTCGGCTACAAGACCGAAGGCGTCATCCCGAGCAAGGAGCTGTCGATCCGCCACGATGTGGCCCCGGAGGATCTCGTCCAGGTGGGCGACGAGGTCGAAGCCCTGGTGCAGCAGAAGGAAGACAAAGACGGCCGGCTCATCTTGTCGAAGAAGCGGGCCCAGTACGAGAAGGCCTGGGGCATCACCGAGAAGATCAAAGCTGAGGACGGGGTCGTCACCGGTACCGTCATCGAGGTTGTCAAGGGCGGCCTGATCGTTGACATCGGCCTGCGCGGCTTCTTGCCGGCGTCGCTGGTGGAAATGCGCCGGGTGCGCGACCTGCAGCCCTACATCGGCCAGCAAATCGAGGCCAAGGTCATCGAGTTGGACAAGAACCGCAACAAC
>WRFI01000216.1 GCA_009778875.1 Propionibacteriaceae bacterium
AGTGTAACAACCGCGTCGATCCAGTAGGTGGTCGGACCCGGTATTGAGTCGTCGCCCATCTGTCCGGAGTACCAGATCGCGGCAACGGGCGAACCAAGAAGCGGAAAGCGCTTGGTCAGCGGCTCCAGGTCGGTGCGGCGCTGACCTCTTGTGTGCTTCTTGCACCGTCGTCTGGGTTCTGCCTTCATAAGGATGTCCCGTAATGCCACATCCGGCAACGGACAGCGAAAGGAAAAACGTCGCCGCCAACGCCACCCCTCGCAGCAAGACATGCTTGGCTTTGGAGACCATCACCGAAGCGCCAGCACAGCGGGCCCCAATAGCCGACAGTGTTTCAATCATCTTGAACCAACCATGCTCAGCTGTCCGAGAAGGGTT
The DNA here is from genome assembly GCA_009778875.1 of Propionibacteriaceae bacterium. Taxonomy (GTDB): domain Bacteria; phylum Actinomycetota; class Actinomycetes; order Propionibacteriales; family Propionibacteriaceae; genus WRGV01. Next base: position 379 of record WRFI01000216.1, read on the forward strand.
TGGAACTGGCCATGATCCGGGGAAGCTGACGAGCAGCGTCTTTGCTACGCCCGGTGAGTGCGACGGGTTCTTCTGTCAGACCAGGCAGGTGCCCCATTCCGCGGATGCCGTGGTCGGCTGCGGCAACCGCGATCAACTCCAACAGACGACGCGGATCATCTCGCGTGCCAAAATAGAACACCTGAACCAGGGCCATTGACTTCAACACGCTCTCCGCGTCCGGCCCGTACACCTCCCGCGGGTAATGTATTCGAAAGGCAATCCCCCAGTGCCCGAAGGGTTGACTCGACCCATTGGGAATTACGCGCTCACCAAAACCCCACACCTCACGAGCGATCCGGTTGAATCGCACGAGAGGCGTCAGCGACTCCATATCAATGAACTCGAAACGGATGGCAATCATCGGTCCGATAGCCCCAAAGAACAACCCATGCTCGCATATCACGAGTCTGCGCCTGGCATTATACAAAACGAACAGCACGAACAACATCCACGCGCCACCCAAGAGCGCATAGGTGAGGCCATCCAACATCACGCGGGAACTTATGGCAGGGAACATCCGCCCAACAGTCACAGCTACCAACGTCACAACAAGCCCAACAATGACGCCACTCAGGAAGCCCAACGGTTGGAACGCCTCAACATGACGCACCGCCCCCAGCCACGGGTACTCAGCCATCTGCTTTCGCAGAAGCCGCGACGGTGTCACCGGGCCATTCATTGAACCCTCACCCACACCGGAAGACGAGCAGCAAGTGAACATCCAGTATCCATCATCAGGCCTTACCCTGATACGGACAACCATTACCATAGTAAATTGAGGCTTCAATGTCTGGCCACGGCACTTCATTTGCCTCGACCCAAACATCGAACCCGTAAACGGTATGATCCCCGTGATAATAACCGTTGGCATTCTGTGTGACAACCGGCGGATACGTCGTCTGCCCATCATCAACCGGCTGCAACCCAGCGTCAATCGTCGACTTCGGGGCCAACGTGTTCAGCCAAACATCCAAACAGGCATCCGCCGCCTGCTGACGTGCAGCTGACGCCGACGCCGATGCCGACGCTTCGGCTTCCGCAGCCCGCTGCGCCGCGCCCGATCCACACCCACACATCACAACCGCCACCGCGGCAGCCACGATCGCAACACCAGCCCTACGCATGGTCACAATCCTATCCCCCCAGGCCCGTGGCGATCGCGCTCTCAAGGCCCGATCTTGAGATGGCCGTATCCTCCCAGTCACCACCGGCCGCCCCATTAGCCCCCATCAACGGCGTCACGATGGCTCCTCGAAAGGGCAACCCCGGCCATGCAAGATTGAGCCGGTGATGGTTGTCCACGGTATGGGATTGTGCTCGCACCAAGCCGCAAACGGGGCAGAAGACGTATCCGCGTGGTAAAGCCCATCCGGCAGAACCGTGATTACCGGCACTGCCGGGCGATACCCATCACTTGTTGGGGTCAGTCCGACGTCGATTGCTGACTGCGGTGCCTTCGTGTTCAACCAGATGTCCAGGCAGTCGCTGGCAGCCTGCTCCATGGCCGCATCCGAAGACGAACTCGACGCCCCCTCCGGGTCAGGCACATCACCCCCACAACCGGCCAGCAGGAACAGGCCGGCGACCACCAAAACCATGCCGGCAAGAACAATCACGACCCGTCTCATCATCCCCACCATTGCTTCGCTTCGTACATCATCGCGGCGACTCCGTGGCAGACGGAGACACGGACGCCTCCTCGTCGGCGACCGCACTGCGATCAAGAAAATCGATAACCATCTGAAGGACGCGGATCCCATCATTCTGCGCATCACGACCTGAGCGCGAACTGAACTCCACCACTATCACCGACTCTACCGGATTGCCCATTGGGGTCACGCTAACAGTCCGATAATGGCCCCATATCGCCATCGAATACCCCGGGCCGCCACAGTTGTCCCCGACCCTCACCACGCCGTCCTCAATCTCACCGGCGCCGTGAACCAGACCAAAAACCCCTGCATCATCACACCCCTTCTGCGCTGCTGGCACCCTCCACCCATTAGGGTCGTTCACAAACAGTGAGAACTCGCTCCGATATTTCACCATACCGGACGACGCCTGGGTTCTCCCTGATGTGACGTTGCAGTCGCCGTAAAGAAGGTGGAACCTCGGGTCATAGGTGACCGTGGTTGCTGGCTCGTCATTTGGGAGTAACCCTACATATTGATAGTCCCCGGAAGGGAGCATCGCCGCGATCTCGGCAGTCTCAGACGCGGTGAAGATCCCGCAGAGCGGATCGGCGGGCAGTGTGGCTGGTTGATTGGAAGCGCAACCAGATATGCCAGTCAACGCCAAGCATGCTGCCACCGCGATGGCTGTCCAGACACGGGTTCGTCGCATCATTTCGGTGGCCCCGGATTTTCGAAAGCCGTTGTAATGTCCTTTTTCCAATCGGCCTTCATCGTGTTGTCGTGAACCCATTCGGTGTAGCTCGGTCTGGTCGTGTCAAGTGTGCCATCGGAGTTGACCAGGCCAGGATATTTCGGATCAGTCAACGCATAGGCCACCGGAACACACAGACCCATCATGACCCCGCCACGTAAGGACAACCCCCGCCACTGCGGATTGACATCTTCATATCCGACCAAAAGATGCCCAACTCTTCAAACGGGCCCATACCCTGTGTGATATCCGCGTGATACTGACCAGTACCAACCTGCGTGATCACCGCCGGAAACGTTATCCGTCCATTACTAAACGGAGCCATACCCCTATCGATCGTAGACTGCGGCGCCTCGGTATCCAACCAAACATCCAAACAATCATTAAACTGCCGGTCAAAATCAGACACCGGCAACGACGGATCCGCGGGCACAAAAGGACACCCATCGCCGTCCAGCATTGACCCTTTGATCGTATCCCACGGCACACCAAGTTGAGACCACCCTCCGAAACCAAGCACCGCGTTGTCAACGTGATAGCGGCCATCAACAACCGTGATTACCGGTGGACTTGCCTTTGACGCATCATCGTATGGTTTCGACCCGGCGTCAATGAACCTTTGCGACGCATAATTGTTCACCCAAATGTCCAGACAATCATCGGCCGCCTGCTGGCGCGCAGCCGACTCTGATGCCGATGCCTCGGCCTCCCGCTGCGCCGCACTCGACCCGCACCCACACATCGCCACTGCCGCCGCGGCAGCCACGATCGCAACACCAGCCCTACGCATGGTCACAATCTTATCCCAGGCCCGTGGCGATCGCGCTCTCAGTATGGCCGGCTTGCTGGATCGAACAGCGCTGAACTGGAGCGCAAGGGCGTCAACTTCGAGGCCGTGATGGACGAGCGGTGCTTGATGTCACGGGGGCGGCGCTTGCGATCTGAAAAACTGGGCGTTTACAACCAAAACCCAATTGTGACGACGGAATATTCAGAACGCTAGGCACAATCGGGGCATTTCGTGAGGGTTCCGGGCCATCC
>WRFI01000217.1 GCA_009778875.1 Propionibacteriaceae bacterium
GTGCTCACACCGCCGTCGAACAGCTTGGCCTGAAGCGCGTCGTCGGCCAGCAACCGCTTGACGGCCGCCACCGCACCATCGATATCGCCGGTTTGGTACATCAAGCAGTTCTCGCCGTCGACCGCGTATTCCGCGTTGCCGGGGTTGCCAACCATCACGCACAGGCCACCGGTTGCCATCATCTCCAGCGGCGGCAACGAGAAGCTCTCAAGCACGCTGGTCTTCAACAAGATGTCGCACTCGGCGTACACCTGGCGCGCCCGCGCCACCGGCAGGTCTTGGTACAGCCGGTCAACCCGGTACCAGCCTTTCGGCTGGCTGCCGTAGCACATGTAGGTGACGTCCAACTGCTCCACGGGAAGCAACTCGACGATTCTGAACGCCTCGTCGATCCGCTTGTACCCGACGTTGTTGGGCCCCTCAATCAGTATGCGAACCCTGCCTCCTGAGGGGGGGAATTCAGACCACCCCGACAAGTCCCGACGCCGAGGCTTCGGGTACGCCCGCAAGTCAAGCCCGTTGGAGGCATAGCTGGCCTGCTGGCCAAAATCGTCCTTCAGCCACTGCCTGATCCACTTCGACATTGTGACGTAGTTGACGTCGGCCTGCGCATACGTCGCGCTGGCTTGCAGACGTCGGGCGTCACCCAGGCTGTAAAAGTCGGGCTCATTCCCCTGCACCAGGTACGACACTGTGCGTCTTCTCGGGTAGCTTCTTGCGATGTCCAGGGTGGACCAGAACGTCGCCACCATCTGGTCGAAGCCCATCTGCACATCATCCGTCTGCCAGCAAAGCACGCTCAGGCTCACATCACCGTAGGCGGCAAGGCTCAATCCGTTCTGCGGCGTGTCGTGAACCAGGTAGACGTCGAAACCGTGCCGGCGCAGTATCTCGGCGTGCTTCACCACGACGATCATGCCGCCGGACAACCCGATGCCCACGCACACAAAGGCGATGCTCGGGGCCAGCCGTTGCTGGATGAACTCGGCCAGCCCGGCACCCGAACTGATCGTCATGTACTTCTCGTGCGCCGTGGCGTAGGCGCGGTCGCCAATGCTCTGACGCCGCTCGGGGTCGGCCACCAGTGCATCCAAAGACTCGAACCACGCGTCGTTGCTCACCAGCACGCCGTCCACGCCGTCCGTGATCGCGTCGACGAATGCCCCCAGGCGGCTGGCGACGGTCGGCACCTTGACCAGCGCGGCGTCCAGCCACTTGATCTCCGACTTCGCCCGGTTGAACAACCCGTCACGCAGCGGCGCGATCACAATATCGCTCTGGGCGATCTGGACAGGCAGCTCGCGCCAGTCGACGAACGGCGTGCACGTCACCCGCGAACCGAACCTGCCCAATTCGTTCGGCACTTTCAGGTGCCCACCCAGCCTGAGGAGCACGTTTTCGTGGGCATCCATCACGCGCGCCAACGCTGGCGCCACCATCGCCAGGTCGTCGTCGTGGGTGTCGGTGCCGCTGAAGTAGCCGATGACGACCTCGGACGGGTCGCGCGTCGCTCCAGCCAAAGCGGCCTCGGCGCATCTCACCATCTGCTCGCCAGCCACATTCCGGTTGACAAACACGTCGCGCACGCCGCCACGAGCCTCCAGTTCGGCCTGCAGAGCGTTGGTGGTGACGATGGCGTGGTCGCAAAGGTCGAGGCAAGCGCCCATCTTGTTGACGGAGTCGTCGTAGCGCTCGCGATCCTGCGCGTCCATGGCTTGGACGGCAGGCAACTCGTCCGTGTACCGCGTGTCAACAACCAGATCGTCGATACTGTAGAAGCACGTCTTGTTCAATGCCTTGGCGGCGGCGATGAACTTTTCGATCGTGGGTGTAACGGGCGTGCGGTAGAACACGAACCCGCGGGCCAGGCGCACCATGCCTAGTTCCAGGCGCATGTAGTCGACCTTTTCGCAGGTGAGGCCCTGCGCCCGCAACTGCTCCATGGGGTGGTCCACCCTGAACCTCTGCAGGTATGGCACGCCACACTCGGCGATGAACAAGATGTCACAGGCCACGGGCCGCGCTTGGGGGGCAGGCTTTCCGGTGACCACCCGCGCCAGACGGGCCCCACCGGCTCGCATTAGCCCCTTGGCACCCTGCTCTTGAAAAACCTTGGCAGCCTTACCAAGTGCGCCAACCTGCATGAGGCAAGCCTATCAGCGCAGAAGCTCGCAGGGCACCATCCAACTCCAGTCCGCGGGGAAACCCGGGCCCGGTTCCTGCGTCGCACCCCCCGCACACTCGACCTTGGCAGCAACCACGAACTCGCTCCACGACTGATTGCCTTGTCGGCGCGGGTTGTTCATGGTGAAACTGACGCACTGCACGATGAACAGTGTGGCAAGCAGGAACACGGCAATGCTGGCGTCGAGCCGTCGCCTGCGCACGAAATGGTCGATTGCGATTATCCACAACGAGAGCAGCAGCATCGCCGGCCCCATGCCCCACCGCCACGGCACCAGGGGCACCCCGCCGGGAAACTTGAGCAGGTAGGCCGAAAAGAACCAGATGCCCACCACCAGCAGCCCGCCATAAACGACGGCCAGGCGGTGCACGCCGTCGGCGCGCCACAGCACCAGCACCACCGGCACCAGCGACACAAGAGCCAGCACCGTCATTGCGCGGTAGCCGAAATAGGTCGCCACGGCCGTCATCAGGGCCGCCGACGAGGTGAGCGTGCCGCCAAACACGCTGATCAACATGCCCTGAATCACGTTCCCGAGCGATGGCACCTGGTCAGAGTATGGGGCCCTGCCCATCGACAGGTATGCCACCACCTGGGCCAACGAGCCGACGATGACCGCGGCACCGATCAGCCGCTGCCCGAGGTTCTTCGAGCGCCACACGAACCAGGCAGCCAGCACCGCGAAGAACACTATCTGTATCTCCGACAGGGCCTGGGCCAGCGTGAACACCACCAGCAGCACCGTTACCCACCGCTTCCGCGTTTGCGTGAACAACAACCAGAACGCTGCGTAGAGTGCCCACGAGTGAAGGTTGCACAAGGTGCCCAACGGCTCAACCCCGGCAAGCGGCAGCAGCGCCGGCACCAGGGCCACGGCAATGCGGGCAGGCCAAAACGTCACAAGGCTTCTTGAGCAGTGGAAGGCCACGGCGCCCACTGCGCCCACGCAAATGCTGGCGGCGGCCGCCGTCAGAACAGCCCAGTACTGTATCGGCGCCAGCGCAATCAGCGACGACGCGGCTCGTGGCAAGAACTGCAGATACCCGGCGTAGGGCTGAAAGAACAGCCCCGGGCTGCCGTCCAGCGCCCACGACCTCAGGAACACCAGGCCGTCCTCGGCCCAAAGCCGCCCGCGCATGTCCGGCGGCACACGCATCCAACAGATCAGCGAGTCGACCACCCAAACCGCCAACACCGCCGCGACGGGCTTCGACCCGAGCCAAGCGGCGACTGAGCGTACCCGTTTCACGCCTCGTAGTCTAGCCCACATAGGCGGCCTGGCTGGAGCCGCGTTCCCTGGCGACCGGGGGGCGATGCGCGCCTTTGGTAAAGTGACCTTATCTACTTGAGGACGGTGAACATGCGGCGCCTGCTGGGGTTGGCCAAACGTCTCCTGCCCGCCGATTCCGCAATCGGGCGTTTTGTTCGCCGTCTCGTGCCGTCGGCGCTGATCTCGCCGGCCCGCCGGGGGTACAGACGCCACGTCAAGAACGTCGAACCTGGCCTTTGGAGCCCGCGCGTCGCCCAAGACCGCGTGGATCCGCTGTTTTCCGTCGTCATCCCAATGTTCAACACGCCCTGCACGCGCTGACTGGTCTGGTCCACGGCCAGCGCGGCCCAAAACCCGTCA
>WRFI01000218.1 GCA_009778875.1 Propionibacteriaceae bacterium
CGGGCGAGCCTCAGACGGGGGCACCCCCGGACTCACGAAACCCGCCGCCGGTGGGCAGGCCCCAGGCATCGTCTCCCGGAACGCGCCCCGCGACGGAACAACTTCCCCCCGAGGGAACGCCCCACCGGTTGACGCACACTGACCTGCGATAATTGAGGTAGGAGGTATGTCATGTCTGGTTCCTCGGTTGAGGTTGAGTACGCCCACGACGCGGCGGGCGAGGTGACGGCGGCCGATCGCGATGACCTGTCGAACCGTCTTAATGATGCTTTCGCCGGGGGGGCGCTGACGATGGAGGACTATCAGACCCGGCTTAACGCGCTGTTCGGGGCGACGAAGCGCGGCGAGCTCGTGCCCGTCATCCAGGGGTTGCCGGCCGAGTACCGGTCGAATGAGCCGGCCGTCGGCGGCGACCAGGCGGGTAAGCCGGGGGAGCTCGCCCCGATCGGGCGGGCGCCCCGAAACCTGGTGATTGCCGGGGTCGGCGGCGCCGCGGTGCTGGTGGTTCTGATCGTGTTGGCTGTGCTGCTAATCTGATTCCGCCTTGCGGGACGCGTCGCGGCATAGTAGCATAGATAGGCGGCCTTGTGCCGTGTTCTGGCGTGTCATGCGACAGAACGATGAGCAGACGCGGCCCCGGCCGACGTTTCACAAATCAGGAGTTGAATGGCGAAAAAAGAAGGCGCCCTCGAGCTCGAAGGCGCCGTGGTCGAAGCCCTGCCGAACGCAATGTTTCGTGTGGAGTTGGACAATGGCCACAAAGTGCTCGCCACTATCAGCGGGAAAATGCGTCAACACTACATTCGTATCCTGCCGCAGGACCGCGTGGTGGTCGAGTTGAGCCCCTATGACCTGACGCGTGGACGGATCGTCTACCGTCACAAGTGAGCGGCCAACCCGCTCGCTCCACACCAAACCGACGCTAGTCGTCGCCCGAAAAGGAGGAAACCCCATGAAGGTGCAGCCGAGCGTCAAGAGGATGTGCGATCACTGCAAGGTGATCCGCCGCCGCGGCGTGGTTCGTGTCATCTGCACGAACCCGCGTCACAAGCAGCGCCAGGGCTAAGCCCCGGACGCGTCCAAGTCTTGACAACTGAACACCCTGTCGGCCCAAACCCGGCGAGAGACAACAAGCCCCCGGGCTTTACATATCGAAAAAACGTGAAGGCACGTTCAGCGATGACCCGTCAGGGCCGATGTGAACGAACCCCCGGACGACGGCCGGGGCCAGCCGTCCACCCTGGTGGACGATATCTGGAACGCTTCGCGCCAACACCGTCGGGGCTTTGGAAAGGCCCAAAAACCGAAAGGACGAGCCCATATGGCACGCCTTGAAGGTGTCGACCTGCCGCGCGAGAAGCGCCTGGAGGTCGCACTCACATATATCTACGGTATCGGGCGCACCCGAGCCGCCAAATGCCTGGAGGCCACTGGCATCTCCGGCGACATCCGTGTCAAAGACCTGACAGACGATCAACTCGTGGCTTTGCGTGACTACATCGACGCCAATTATGAAGTCGAAGGCGATCTTCGCCGCGAGGTCACGGCAGACATCCGCCGCAAGATCGAAATCGGAACGTACCAGGGCCGGCGCCATCGCAGCGGCCTGCCGGTGCGCGGTCAGCGCACCCGCACCAATGCCCGCACCCGCAAGGGCAAGCGCAAGGCTGTCGCCGGTAAGAAGAAGGCACGCTGACGGTCGCTGGACCACCGGCTAAGAGAGACTCCAGGAGAAACACAAACCAATGGCTACTGCTCAACGAAGCAAAGCTGCCGCGGCCAAGACCAAGGTGCGGCGCAAGGAAAAGAAGAACATCGCGGTGGGCCAGGCCCACATCAAGTCGACGTTCAACAACACGATCATCGCGATCACCGACCCGACGGGTGCGGTCATCGCTTGGGCGTCGGCCGGCACCGTCGGCTTCAAGGGATCGCGCAAGTCGACACCCTTCGCCGCCCAGATGGCGGCCGAGGCGGCCGGGCGTCGCGCCATGGATCATGGCATGAAGCGCGTCGAGGTGTTCGTCAAGGGACCCGGTTCGGGCCGCGAGACGGCGATCCGCTCGCTCGGTGCCGTCGGCCTGGAGGTCGGCGCTATCACCGATGTCACGCCAATGCCGCACAACGGCTGCCGTCCGCCGAAGCGTCGCCGGGTATAGGGAAGGGAAGGTAATAGATAATGGCTCGTTACACAGGCCCCATCACGAAGAAATCTCGCCGGCTCGGCACTGACCTGGTGGGCGGCGACAAGGCTTTTGAGCACCGTCCCTACCCGCCCGGCATGCATGGCCGCGGACGCACCAAGGACTCGGAATACCTCGGCCAGCTGCGCGAAAAGCAGAAGGCCCGTTACGCCTACGGCGTGCTCGAGAAGCAGTTCCACCGCTACTTCGAAGAGGCGTCCCGGATGCCCGGACGCACCGGCGACCAGCTGCTGCAACTGCTTGAATCGCGTCTTGACAACGTGGTTTATCGCGCCGGTTTCGCGTCGACCCGTCGTCAGGCGCGCCAACTGGTCAGCCACGGCCACTTCCTTGTCAACGGCAAGCGCGTCAACATCCCGAGCTTCCGCGTGACGCCGATGGACATCGTCGACGTCAAGCCGGCTTCGGTCAATGCGACCCCCTTCGTCATCGCCCGCGAGACGATGGATTCCCGCAATGTGCCCGCCTGGTTGACGGTCCGCCCCAACCGCATGCGCATCTTCGTGCACCAATTGCCGACCCGTGACCAGATCGTCATCGACGTCAACGAGCAGGCAATCGTCGAGCTCTACTCCAAGTAAGGAAGGCTTCGCCGTCAAATAGCGGGCGGCGCAGAAAGGAACAAACATGCTGATTGCCCAACGTCCAACGCTGACCGAGGAAGTCGTCAACGAGAACCGCTCGCGCTTCGTGATCGAGCCCCTGGAGCCCGGTTTCGGGTACACCCTGGGCAACTCGCTGCGCCGCACGCTGTTGTCGTCGATTCCCGGTGCGTCGGTGACATCCATCAAGATCGACGGGGTGACGCACGAGTTTTCGACGTTGCCCGGTGTCGTCGAGGACGTCACAGAGATCATCTTGAACATCAAATCGCTGGTGCTCAGCTCGGACGAGGATGAGCCCGTGGCGATGTATCTGCGCAAGTCGGGAGCCGGTGCTGTGACGGCGGCCGATATCTCTGCGCCCACGGGCGTGGTCATCTTCAACCCCGACCTGCACATCGCGACGCTGACCGCCAAGGGCAAGATCGAGATGGAGCTTGTCGTCGAGCGGGGCCGTGGCTACGTCTCGGCCGCGCTGAACGAGAACCCCGACGCCGAGATCGGGCGCATCGCCGTCGACTCGATCTACTCGCCGGTGATGAAGGTCAGCTATGCCGTCGAGGCCACCCGCGTGGCCCAGCGCACCGACTTCGACCGCCTCATCATGGACGTCGAAACAAAGCCGTCGATCAGCGCGCGCGACGCTGTCGCATCGGCCGGCAAGACGCTGGTCGAGCTGTTCGGCTTGGCCCGCGACCTGAACACCGAGGCCGAGGGCATCGAGATCGGCTCGTCCCCGGTCGACGAGCGTTTCGCGGCCGATCTGGCGCTGCCGATCGAGAAGCTGAACCTGACGGTGCGCTCTTACAACTGCCTGAAGCGCGAGGGCATCCACACCGTGGGTGAGCTCGTGACGCGCAGCGAGGACGACCTGAAGGTCATCCGCAATTTCGGCTCGAAGTCGATCGACGAGGTCAAGCAGAAGCTGGCCGAGATCGGCATGACGCTGAAGGACGACGCCTTCGACGGC
>WRFI01000219.1 GCA_009778875.1 Propionibacteriaceae bacterium
CTGGATCCAGATCGCCACCGGGCCGGTGTTCTTGAAGAAGGTGTAAAGCACCGGTAAGTACAAGATCGACGATGCGAAGATGACGGGGATGACGCCCGACTGGTTGACCTTCATCGGGATGTAGGTGGTCGACCCGCCGAGAAGCCGGTTGCCCACCATTCGCTTGGCGTACTGCACCGGTATGCGCCGCTGCGCCTGCTCGACGAAGACGACGCCGGCCATCACCAGGAAACCGACGGCGATGATGGCGAAGAACACCAGCCAGCCGCGGGCGCCGTCAAAGTGGGTGCGCACCTGCCACATCGTGGCCGGGAACTGGGCGACGATCTGGGTGAAGATCATCACCGACATGCCATTGCCGATGCCGCGGTCAGTGATCAATTCGCCCATCCACATGATGACGGCGGTGCCGCCTGTCATGGTCAAGATCATCACGATGATCGGGAAGATGCTTGTCGAATAGACCACCGGCGAATCGCAGCCCTGGAACATCTTGCCGTTGACGGCCAGCATCGTGAAGCTCGTCGCCTGCAGCACCGCCAGAGCGATTGTCAGGAACCGGGTGTATTGCGTGATCTTCTGCTGCCCCGACGAGCCCTCCTTCTTGAGGGCTTCCAGCCGTGGGATGACGACGGTCAACAACTGCAGAATGATCGAACTGGTGATGTAGGGCATGATTCCCAGCGCGAAGATCGCCAACTGCAGCAACGCGCCACCTGAGAACAGGTTGATCATCGAGTAGATGCCAAGGTCGTCGCCGGCTTGGGCCTTCGCCGCGCAAGTGCGCAGGACCGCGATGTTGACGTTCGGCACAGGGATCGTCGACCCGAGGCGGAACAGCGCCAAGATGCCAAGCGTGAAAAACAGCTTCTTACGCAGGTCGGGGGTACGGAATACTTGACCGAAAGCCCTGAGCATTCGTGTTACTCCTTGTCAATACATGGCACCGGGTGGGACGAACGCGGGCACACACCAGCGCGTCCACCAAATGTGAACCAAACAAGCGTACCCCTGTTGCCCGCCGAAACCGAATCCCAGGACGGCATTCGACCCCCTCGCCCAAGCATTCCCTTTTCAGTCCCCTCGCAGAAGGGACGGCGGCGAACCCGCCGGGGCGGGCGTCGCGGGCACCTTCGACGAACGGCCGAAGGGGCACTGGTCAACCTCCGGGCTGGGCCAGCGCGGCGCGTAACCACCGAGCGGCTGGCAGCACCGGCTGACTGTTGCCGCAGCTTGGGACACCTTTCGCACCTGGCAGCAAGGCGCCCCGGTTACGTTACATTGCAACGCGATGACATTCGATCCATGCTACGACTTCGTCAGTCTCCAAGCGGCCTTCGGCAAGACCCAGGCCAAGTGCGATCAAGTCATCATCGCTGGCATCCAAATTGATGCCATTCCCTTCCAGCGTGACGAGCATTGCCAACACGCCGATCCTCTTGTTCCCGTCCACAAAAGGATGGTTACGGACAAGGCCGAACGCCAGCCGGGCGGCTTTTGCCTCCACCGTCGGGAAAAACTCTTGCCCACCGAAGCCAGCCTCTGGCGCATCGACCGCTGACTCAAGTAGGGCCTCGTCACGGAGCCCTGGCGCACCACCAATTTCAGCCAAAACCTGCGCATGCAGCGCCATGACCTGACGCAGTGAGAGTCTTTTCACTGGGCGAGCACCTCAAACGCGTGGCGATGGTCGGCAATCAGGCGGCCACCAAGTGTGGCAACATCCACGTCGTCGAAGGTTTCGTCTTGCTGTAATTGATGGAAGTCGATCAGTACATATTGAGGGACGTTGTTGCGCATGATGACGACCGAGCCGCGTTCGTCGACCATGCGGGCGATCCGTGAAAAGTTCTGATTGGCCTCGGTAATCGAGACCAGGTTTGCTGTGTCAACCAACATAACCTCTCCAATACTAGGATGAATATATCCTAGCACACAATGGAGTGCGACCTGTTACGTTGGTCGCTCTCGGGGTGTGGGAGGCGGCTTGGGGAGCGCGAATGGTGACGTTTCCCGGCAAACAGTTACACATCAACGCAACCACAACCCAGGTGCGGCAGGCCTGTTCGGTCCATCGCGGCGCAGCCCCGATGGTGCGGGCGGACACCGAACGCAGCCACAAGCAGGCGGCGCCCGCCCCGGAAGCAGGCAGGCGGGGCCGGGGCTTAGACCGGCCAGTGATCTGGGCTTTATGAAGATCCTGGCATCCGAAGGGATCTAGCCCTTGACGCACAGCAGGGTGCTCAGTCTTGTCACGACCTCAACAAGGTCAGTCTGCGCGGCAATGACATCGTCGATGTCCTTGTAGGCGCCAGGAATCTCGTCCACCACGCCGGCGTCCTTACGACACTCGATGCCCAAGGTTTGGCTGGCCAGATCGTCCGCCGTGAACTGACGCTTGGCCTCGGACCTCGACATCCGGCGTCCGGCCCCGTGCGAAGCTGAGTTCAGCGACAGCTCACTGCCCAGCCCGCGCACGACGTACGAGCCTGTGCCCATCGAGCCAGGGATCAAGCCCATGTCGCCAGTCCCGGCCCTGATCGCCCCCTTACGGGTGACGAACAGCAGTTCGCCGTCATAGGTTTCCTCGGCGACATAGTTGTGGTGGCAGTTGATCTGCTCGTCGAAGCTGACCCCGTCAAATTGGGACCGCAACACCGCCATGATCGCCGCCAGCATGATCTGCCGCGACAAGAAGGCGTAGTCCTGGGCCCAGTACAGGTCGTGCCGGTAGGCGTCCATCTGGGGCGTGCCAGCCAGGAAAACCGCCAGATCCTTGTCGGGCAGGGCCTTGTTGTGGTCAAGACCCTTGGCGACGAAGGCGTGCCTCTCGGCGATTTCCTTGCCGATGTTCCTCGACCCGGAGTGCAGCGTCACCCACACCCGCCCGTCCGAACCGGCGCAGACCTCGATGAAGTGGTTGCCGCCGCCCAGCGAGCCGCATTGGGCCATGGCCCGTCCATGCCGGTTGTCGATCTTGTCGGCCCTCAAGTCCCCGAATCGCCTGAACAATCCGTCAAACTGCTTGGTCAGAACCTGGTTGCCCTTGAGTGCCGGGGCCCGGCCGTCATAGCCTTGGACGCCGAGCGGCACGGCCGCTTCAATCGCCAGCCTCAGCGGGTGCAGGTCATCGGGCAGATCCTCGACGGTCAGGCTCGACCGGACGGCGATCATGCCGCAGCCGATGTCCACGCCAACGGCGTTCGGCGCCACGGCATCGCGCATGGCGATGACGGACCCGACGGTCGCGCCCTTCCCGAGGTGGACGTCCGGCATGACGCGGAGCATCTTCGTCCAGGGCAAGGCCGAGATGTTCCTCAATTGGTCCAGGGCGGCAAACTCGACCTGTGTGGGATCTGCCCACATCCACGTGTCGGCCTTGGCTCCGGGTAATGGCACCGGGAAGTGCTGCATGTCGTTCATTGTGTTTCTCCTAATGGTTGTTGTTCTGGTTATCCGGGGGCACCGCCAAGCGGTGCTGGAAAAGAAAAATGGGCCGTCTCATGGCCTATGCCACAAGCGGCCCGTCAATGACGGAAATGCTGGCTAAGGCCGTCGGTACATGGACGCGGACCGTCCGCGCAACGACTCTTTGCGTAGATGCTGCATGGCCAATCCTTTCAAAGCTGGGCAACAGTCGAAAAGAGTAGCACCGATGGTTGCAATGCACAAGCCGTGACACCCGAAATTCCCTGGAGTGGCGGCGGAGCCGACGGGGTGGTCCTTTCAATTCCCCTCTGTGGAGGGGTGGCGGCGGAGCCGACGGGGTGGTC
>WRFI01000220.1 GCA_009778875.1 Propionibacteriaceae bacterium
TACAGCAGATCGGCGGCGTTCTGCGGTACCAGGCGCACGTGGCGCCTCACCTGGTCGGGGCTGGTGCGCTCAAGCGCCGTCCCGTCAACGGCGAAACTGCCTGACGTGATCGCCTGCACCCCCGTGAGGGCCCAAAGCAGGCTTGACTTGCCGGAGCCGTTTCGTCCCATGATGACGGTGATGGAGCCGGCCGGGACATCAAGGCTGGCCTGCTTGACGGCGGCGATGCGTCCGTACAGGACGGTCAGGTCCCGAAACGCCAGTCCCGCCGGTGGCCGGCTCTCGCCGGGGTGCGGACATCCGGGTAGGCGCCGGTATTGGTCTGGATCCTTGGCGGCCAGTCTGTGCCGCAGCGGGCCGGCCATCTGGCGGGCCTGACGCACAGACAAGGGCGTGGTGCCGAATTGGGCCAGTCGTCCGAGTTCCACCACCGGCGGAACCAGTGGGCTGGCGGCCATGACCGCTGGAGTGTCTCCGCAGACGACGCCGCCCGATCCGTCGAGCAGGATCATCTGGTCCGCATAGCTGGCGACCCGTTCGAGGCGGTGTTCGGCGACGATCACCGTCACGCCGATGTCGTGAACAAGCCGCAGGATCGCCGCCAGCACCTCTTCGGAGGACAGCGGGTCGAGGGCGGACGTCGGTTCGTCCAGCACGAGCGTCCGGGCGCCCGTGGCGAGCACCGATCCGATGGCGACCCGCTGTTGCTGCCCACCCGACAGGCCTCTCAAGGCCCGCCCGCGCAGATCGTCCAGGCTCAAAATGTCGATGGTTTCCTCGACCCGGGCGCGCATGGTTTGCGGTGTTACGCCCAACTGTTCCAGGCCGTAAGCCAGTTCTTCTTCGACCGTGTCGGTGACGAAGCCAGCCAAGGGGTCCTGGGGAACCACGCCGACGGTCTGGGCGAATTCCCGCGGCGGGTGCGCCGCCGTATCCAAGCCGTCGACGGTGACCCGTCCGCTCAGCAGACCACCGGTGAAGTGTGGCACATGGCCGTTTATGGCGCCCAACAGCGTCGACTTGCCCGACCCGGTGGGGCCGGCGACCAGGACGAGTTGCCCGTCACCCAGGCGAAGGTTCACGTCGCGCAGAACCCAGGCGCTCTCCGGATACTTGATCGAGACGTGGTCGAACAGGATCATGCCGGCACCTCGACAGGCGCGGATGCGCGGGGCCGCAACACGTCCGCCCGGCGGTCGGCGACGGCGGTGTTGGTTGGCGGGGTTTCGTCGCTTGAAGACGACGCCTCGGGCGGGGGCGCCAAGAAGGCGGGCAGAACGAGCACCAGCACCGCGCCGATCGCCGCCACGCTGACCGGTGGCCAGGCCAGCGGCTGAAAGGACGGATGGGCGATCTGCGGCTGAACGGCGCCCACAGCGATGACACCCGCACAAGCCGCCACGGCGCAGATCAGCGTCAACCATTCGGGCGCCGCCATCTTGTCGGGACGGTAACGCGTCCTGACGACCCGTCTGCCCGCCAGCCGAAGGCCGACAACCCCGGCCACCAAGCCGGCCATGACCATTGACGCAGCCAGCCAAATGGGCGTACGGCCGGTGTCGAGAAGCCCGTAGGCGCCGACGCAAATCGCCACCGTTGACACCATCAGCAGGAAGGACGTGAAGTTTCGGGTCGCGCTGCGGACAAAGGCGGACCGGCCGTAGCCGCGGGAATCCATCGCCCCGGCCAGCGTCAAAGAGCGATCGAGACCGTCAGCCAGAACGGGCAGAGCCACCTGGCGGATGAGATGGGCGCCCCTGCCAGGGGTACGGCGCAACTGCTGGGCCCGGTGCACCCGCACCACCGATTCAGCCAATTGGGGAAACACCGAGACGGCGATGACGGTCACGGTGCCCCAGGTGTACAGGGCGCCAGGCACAGCGGCCAGCAGGCGCTTCGGGTTGGCCAACGCGTTGGCGGCCCCGATGGCGATCACCATGGCCGCCAACTGCATGCCGGAAGCCCCCGCCGCCAGCAGCGCTTCGCCCGACACGGGACCGAGGAGGTGGACGGAACTGAACACGCCCGGCAGCACGATCACCGGCAGATGGATGATCACGGTCGAACCGTTCGCCGAAAACACGATGCGGAAGACCAGCCGCAGTACCACGATGAAAACGGCCAGCAAGGCGTAAAGACGAAAGGCCATCGCCCACGGTGCCGACCCGCGGCGCAAAACCACCGTCAGCCAACAGATCGCGATCAGCAAGACGAGCAGCAGCGGATTGGTTGTGCGCGAGGCCACGACCGCACAGCCGATGGCCCAACCCCACCAGGCACCCGGGTGCAGGTTTCGAGGCAGCAACCGCATGATCATCTTTCTGTGAGCGATCCGGGAAGACATCACAGGAAGCCTGGTGACTATGCTCTGACGGCCCTCCATAGACCACGATGGTGGGAAACGCTCCCTGTTGGACGGGTGATCGGACTCACCGGCCTTATGGCCGGTCCACCGTTGCGGGTCAGTGTCGGAATTTGACCGACTTCCCCCATCTGGGCAGGTGTGTTGATGTTAGCACATCGGCTGGTGCAGGCCATCTAGTAGCCTTGGTGGGTGAGAAAGGTATTCCATGATCCAAACAATGTCATCTTTGTTCACGAAGACGCTGCGCCAAGACCCCGCTGACGCCGAATTCCCCAGCCACAAGCTGCTCGTGCGGGGCGGGTACATCCGCCGGGCCGCGCCGGGTGTTTACACCTGGTTGCCGCTGGGCCTGGCCGTGGTCGCCAAGATTGAGGCCATCGTCCGCGAAGAGATGAACGCGATCGGCGCCCAAGAGGTGCGATTCCCGGTGCTGTTGCCGAGCGAACCGTACAAGGCGACAAATCGCTGGGTGGAATACGGCGAGAACCTGTTCAGGCTGCAGGACCGCCGCGAAAACGACATGCTGCTCGGCCCCACTCACGAAGAGATGTTCACGCTGCTGGTGAAGGACATGTGCACGTCCTACAAGGACCTGCCGCTACACCTCTACCAGATCCAGACGAAGTTCCGGGATGAGGCCCGCCCCCGCGCCGGTCTGATCCGTTGCCGCGAGTTCATCATGAAGGACTCCTACACATTCGACATAGACGAGGCCGGGTTGAAGGCGCAGTACGCCGACATCCGGGGGGCCTATCAGCGCGTCTTCGACAGGCTCGGCTTCCGCTATGTCATCGTGGCGGCAGACGCCGGGGCGATGGGCGGATCGAAGTCGGAGGAGTTCCAGGCGATCAGTCCCAACGGCGAAGACACCTTCGTCTTCAGCGACGGCGGCTACGCCGCCAACGTCGAGGCCGTCGTCACGCCCACGCCG
This sequence comes from Propionibacteriaceae bacterium, assembly GCA_009778875.1. Taxonomy (GTDB): domain Bacteria; phylum Actinomycetota; class Actinomycetes; order Propionibacteriales; family Propionibacteriaceae; genus WRGV01. Next base: position 3,297 of record WRFI01000220.1, read on the forward strand.
GCGAGCATTGACTACGCGAACGCACCGGCGGCCCACGTCGAGGACACCCCCGACGTACCCACGATTGACACGCTGGTGGCACTCTCGAACGAGCGCTTTCCCCGGGGTGACGGCCGTGACTGGACCGGCACCGACACGCTGAAAAACATCGCCTACTGGGTCAAGCACCTGGATGAAACGCGGACGCCGCTGATCATCGGGTTGCCGGGCGACCGGGAGATCGACGAGAAGCGCCTGGCGGTGGCGTTGGCGCCCGCGACCGCTGAACCGATGATCAGTGAAGACTTTGCGGGCGCCAAGGGAATTGCCGGCGTGTTGGCGCGCGGCTACATCGGCCCGGCCAAGGATGGCGCCCAATTCCTGGGGGAAACGGCCCCGTCCGGCGTCCGTTACCTGCTTGACCCGCGGGTTGTGCCGGGCACCAGGTGGATCACCGGCGCCAACGAACCCGGCCATCACACCTA
>WRFI01000221.1 GCA_009778875.1 Propionibacteriaceae bacterium
CCCAAACCTGGCCTCGGCACGCTCAGCATAAGCGAGCCAGCGGGACATGAACTGCATATCCACCGACCGCGAAAGACGATCAAGGTGCAGGCGTCCCCCGGTCGGCAGGTCCCACCACTGAGAATCTCTCCGCCCAGCCGACGGGCCGAACACTTGTCGCAGGCTTTTCAGAAGACTCTTGTACGCCACATCGACAGGCGCGGTGTCGGCGCCTTCAGATACCATGTCTGTGACGCCAAAACTTATCTCGGTTAGTTGGCCCTTCGGGACTTGCACGAGCGCGATGCGGAAGTTGACTGGCAGGTTGGTTTCGACATCGACATCGATGCTTGGGTCGCCGGTCATGGTCCAGCCGAGGCGGGCGATCAAGTCGGGCACCACGGTTGCGGCCTGTGCTGGCCATTGGGTGGGGGCGATGATGTCATAGATTTCAAGCAGCCGCTCGACTGGTGTGACAGCAAAGGTTTCCATGATGCTTATCCTCCTCCGATGGCGCCAAGATCAAGTTTTGAGGGGTCGATTATCAGGTTCGTGATCGTCGAGGTGCCATCCCCTGGCGCTGTCACCAGATCATACTCGATGGTGATCGTGTGGTTTTTCAAACCCTCCACAATGTCGGGGCGTTCCCGCCAAAGAGCCTGCAGATTCTTTACATCGATTCTTAAGGACTTCGACCCAAAAACCCGTCAACCCCCCATCATCTGCGCGTCGCGATCACCACCACCCCCACGGCAGATGAGAAGAGCCACTGATATCCATCCACGACCCGGGCCCCCCAGCCCCCTCCGCCTGGGTGATACTGTTTGTGAAGAACCCGATCCGGGCTGACCCCGGACCTGGCGGCAGCCCAGATGTGAGTCGGATCGGGGAACATGTGGTGCCGACCAGACTCGTCTCCCGGGCTTGCTGGCGGCAACTGGTGACGCTTCGGTCGGCAGCCAGACGATCCTCAGAAAACCGAGTCACGAAGGCGACTCTGCCGAACCAGGACTTGAGGCAGCATCTGGGATCGGAATCGTTGACGGCACATATGGGGCCGGATTCACCGAGGGGACCTGTATTGGCACATATGGCGAACCCTGCGCCGACAGCCGCTGCCACGACGTTCCCAACAATCCGACAGCCACACCAACCGGATCTCGCACACCGTTCACATTCGGCAGCAAGAAAGGCGAACCGGCCGGGAACACCTGAGCACCCATGCACTGCGAGCCCGTATCGTCCACACACAAGAACGCCAGCACAGCGGCATCAGATGAGGCCGCCACAGCCGGAAAACTATCAACAGAACCGTCCACGAACAAGGCGCCGCCCCAGCCGAACGAGTCCGGGAACCTATACGCCAAGTTCGGCATCCAATCAGAGTTGATCTGGTCAACCGGCGGCAAAAGCACCTTGCCGGCTTGCCAACCAGTGTCAATCGCGATGCCGAAACTGCTGCGGCTGACGATACATCTTGAAACGGTTACCAAGTAGTAGTCGTCTATGTCTGTGCCGGGCTCCAACACGGCTGCGAAGTCGTCTTGGTCCAAACCAAGACACCTGAAAGGAGTGCTAACCTTGTCGGCGCTCGGCGCCGACCACGGCACGGGAGTAGTATGAAAAACCACTTGCGGGGTCCAAACCGCCACTGGCGCAGACTGACAAGCCGCCAAACCCGAAACCGCAACCACACCCAACACGAAGCCAATCAGCGCGCGACCTGTTCTCATGGCAGAACCACCACCCGCGCGGTGCTGAGAGGATTATCCACCTTCTGGTCCCATAGTTTCTCCAGTGCCTCATCAACGCCAAGACTTGTCAACCACGCCGCGGTGACAGGATTGGTCACATCAGGAGGCCACAGCCAAATTGAGTAGTCCATCGGGCCGCCAACCGTGATATTCGCGCCTGACAGGACCTCCGGGGTGAAATAGCCGGCTGAAGCCAACATGCCAACATACACACTGTAGGCGCCATACTCGACCGCATCGATTCCCTGATACCGGTCCAGGTCTGTCTTTTCCGCGGCCGCTTTCGCCTTGCCGGCCTGGTCGGTCACCACATCATAGATAGACTTGGCACTTTCACCAACCCCAATCACCTTCCCGATGCCAGGAATCTTCCCGACCGCCGCATCCAACACGATCGAGGCGATCTGTAACGCTTTCGAAGGCTGGGCCGCCACACCAGCCTCCGCACAACCTTGGCTGGTATTCTTGATGATCAGATCCAACCCCGCCGCGGCATTCTCCATCGCGGCCGGGCCACCCCAATGAGCCGGGTTGTCAACAGTGTAGAAGTTGATTCTTGCTTGGAGGTCTTCCGGTGTGTCACCGGTGGTCAACACCGCGGCCAGATAGATCGGAAGATAGTTCGACCAGCCCGTGACAACTGTGGCCACAGCGTCCTGGTTCGAGCCGATCGCCTGCAAAACCGTGCCAAACACCGCTCCATTCACACCTAAGTGTGGCACACCGTCAACTATCACCGCCCCGCCAGTGACCGGGCTGTCCACCCAAACGACCTTGTCAGGATCATCACCCTTCGGGGTGTCAGCGACCAGATCATCCATGTTTTGCGCCAAAATCACCGCTAAACCCTGAGACACACCATTCGAAGGCGCCCACCCGTGATCCTGCTGCTTTATGGCCGCCGCCGCAACCAGAATCTTCGACGCTACATCCGCCTGCGCCACGGTACGTTCCCCCACCGAGGTCGGCGCGCCAGCCGCCGACAAGGCCTGACCCATTTCGGTACCATCATTGCCCCCCGCAGACCAATTCAACGCCCAACCGATATGTGCCGAAACCGTGACATCCACCGGTGTGCCGTCACAGTTCGGATCAGCATCCAAATGGACAGTCAACTGCTCGCCAGACGGGTCACCGAAGAAACTTGTCGCAGCATCAGGGTTTTTTCCCAACATTCCCATGACAGCAGGCACCACAGTACCATGGATGGTTTGGTCAAAGGACCACCCCATCTTGCTGGTGCCAGCTTGTTGTGCCGTGTCAGCCCCGTAGACCCAGTCAGTCAAAGCCACCGCGCAACCTGTTGAAAACTGCCCGTTACTGATGATGCTCACATAGGCCGGGGCATAGTTCCGGGTGTTCGAGGGGCCAGTCAAGTTCGACGTGATGTTCGAGGTGATGAAGTCCGCGATCACTTTCGACATCGGCAGCGCAGTCGTGCTGATGTTGTCAATCGTGAACGGCGGCGTGTACTTGGATGCCGAACCCAAGATACCCGTCAGTGTTGACATTTGCGTCGCGCCCGGCCGCCCATCGCCGTACGTCGAGTTCACCAAATCAGCGAACCGGCCAGCCCCCATGGTGTTGAACAACGCGGCGGCGAACGCCGGATCCGACATGCGGGCCGCCATGGCCCCCCAGTCGAATTTGGTCACACCGCCGGACGCCATGTGCGTAATCAACACTTCCGCCAACACCTTTCCGGCGGTGGCACCATCAACGTGTCCCGGTGGAATGTCAGGCATCTGCGGGATGATCGACTCATCAAATGACACCGTAGTGATCGACGGATCACTCCCGGCCAACAGGTCACCCAGATACTTCCGCTTCCGCAAATCCGAGGCCTGATCAGACAACCAAACCTGCCCCTCATGCAACAAAGACAAATCAAACAACACGCCCGCATCCAACGCACACCCGTCCAGTTTCGACTCAATCTCACCCAAAACATCCGACGCCGCATCCATACCCGTGATAATCTTCGCCAACGCACC
>WRFI01000222.1 GCA_009778875.1 Propionibacteriaceae bacterium
CGCGCTCGTGGCGGTCTCGCTGATGTGCGGGTCGCTGGCGGGTGTCGCGCCCGTGGCCCATGCGGCAGACATGGATGACACACTTGTGGGCATCACATATGACACGTCCACATTTGGCTTGGGTCCCGCCACGCCTTATGACGCGGCTAATCCACCGACTTTCCAAGCGGGCCAGGTGTTCTGGCTGACGATCACCGTCCAAAACACTGGCACTTTGACTTGGGGGTGGGACGCGTCTCAGGGCTGGGTGCCGGCCTCCTTGCTTTCACGCAACCCGGCCTACAACACGGTTTTTGGCACGTTCTTTATCGCCAATACCCACATGACTGACATCGAGCCTGGCGACACTTTTGACTTCCAGTCCGGCCTGCGAGCGCCCGCCACTCCTGGTGTTTATACGATGACGTGGCAGGCGGTCGAATGGAGCGTGGGCACGGGCGACTACACCCAGGCGCCATCCTTTGGCGATCCGATCAGCATCACCGTCAACGTCGTGGCTAGGACGGATTCGCCGCCGCCGGCCCAGCCGAGAACGCCAGGGCTGATCGACGGCTCCGACTTCGAGTACATGGGCAGCTTCAGCTTGCCAACTGTGCCGGTGGACCCCGGTTTCAACAGCGAGACCACATACTTCAACAGTGGTCTCACCCTGCGAAATGTGGGCGGCGAGGAGCGGCTAATCTTGGCGGCCGGCACCTACCAAGAGGTGCTCTACGAGGTGGCGGTTCCCGCGTTGGGCAAGGTGGTGGGCGATGACCTCAGCGCTGTGCCGGTCGCGCCGCTGCGCACGGTGTTCGGCATGATGCCACTGCTATACGGCAACAGCTCAGACATGAGCCAGAATAGCAATCACGGCATGATGTGGTACGACCAAGCCAATGAGACGCTCTACTGGACAGATTACGTGTTCTACACGGCGGCTGGTGGGCCGACGCATACCCCAATCTTGCACGCGGGCACCATTGCCAGCGGCACCTTGACCCAAACCGGGGAGTGGTACGAGCCGGATGTCCGGCCCGCTCCGCAGGCAGCGTTTTGGAGTGGCGTGACCCCGATACCGCAGGACTTCGCCGACCAGTACACCGGCGGCAAAACACTCGGCATGGGCTATGGCGGCACCAATTTCCCTGCCTCGAGCAGCTTCGGGCCCGCGCTGGCGGCCGTGGACGCCTCCGGGCCGTCCGGCTCAACAATGGTCCAGCAGCCGATCCTCTACTATTACGGCGGTTACATGAACACCTCTGGCATGGCGGTCAGGGACGGCAATTACTTCATCGGCGTGCCGGATGGTACCCGGGCGCAGCCGGCGTCGCCATGGCTAGGTTATTGGGGGGCCTGGGACAATGTCGGCAGTGGCCTGTTCATCGACTTGCCAGGTCAGCAGGGCTACCTGACCTTTACGCATCAGGTCACCGGCCGTTGGGACTACGGTTCCAACTATGACCTCACGTACGACAACCCCTGGTACTTCTACAGCTATGACGAGCTGGGTCAGGCGTCCCTCGGGCAGATCTCCGGTCGCGAGGTGACGCCCTACTCGATGTCCTACATGGACCTGCCGAATATCGCCGGAAGCCCGGGCCAGTACATCGCTGGTTCGGCGTTCGACCCGAGCACGCGCCTGCTTTACGTCTACGCGATGCAGGCCTACGGACAGGTCGGGTGCTGCTCGAAGCCGCCACTGGTTGACGTCTACTATGTGATGCCCGATCTGGCGTCCATCGCTGTGACGACCCCGCCTGACAAGACGACATATCTGTCGGGCGACAAGCTGGACCTCTCGGGCATGGTGGTGACGGCGACGTACACCGATGGCTCGACGAAAGACGTGACGACCGAAGTGACGACCGATCCGGCGGACGGTGCCACGCTAAGCACCGTCGGCTCACAGGCAATCCAGGTCACCTACACGGACAAGGGGCTGACGCAGACGGCCGGTTTCCAGGTGAACGTGGCGGCGGCAGCGACGTTGTCGTCGGATTCGTCGTTGATGTCGCTGGGGGTCGACCATGGCGCATTGTCGCCGTCGTTTGACCCGGCGGTCACCGCCTACTCGGTCAATGTCGACAACGCCGTGACGTCCGTGCTGGTGTCCGCGACGGCAGCCGGCAGTGGTGCGACAGTTGGTGGGACGGGCCCGCACGCTGTGTCCGTCGGTGACAATCCGATCCGGGTCACCGTGACCGCTGCCGACGGGACGATATCGACCTACATGGTGACGGTGACCAGGGCCACCGCTCAACCCCCGCCCCCTGTGTCGGCGCCGTCCACCGGCATATCGGTTGCCACGGGCGGAACGATGGCTGACTGGGGCTTTCCGTTGTCCGGCGGTGGTCCGGCAGTTGGGTTGGTAGCTGGTTTGGTCGTGTTGCTGCTCGTCGCCGGGGTGAAGAAGAGGTCATTGGCCGTCAAGTAGGCGGTGCACACCCTGGCTCGCGCCCCGGGGAACGGCTGACCCTTGGGTATGCCGCAATCACCTGGCATCATTGAGGCAACAACCGTACTTGGTGCGTCGAATTGGGAAACGGGGAGGGGGACGTCATGAGGTGGGTGTCAAGCGCCAGGCGCCGTGCGCCCCTGATTGGCATGCTCGTTGCCAGCCTGCTCGCCTCGTCCGCAGTGCTGCTGCTCGGCTCGGTCGACAAGGCTGAGGCGGCCAGTGTCGATTCCATTTCGCCAACCTCTGGCACGGCGTTGGGCGGGGACACCCTGACTATTTCCGGCAGCGGCTTCAAGTCGGATCTCGGGGACTACGTCGCCTTGCCCTACATCCAGTTCTACAAGGACACCAGTAACAGCATGTACCCGCTCATCGACACGGGCGTGCAACTGAACGCCGCAACCGAAGTGACGGTGACGTATATGGTTACTGGCTATAACCAACAGAACGTCTGGGGAGCAAAGGGGGACACCACCGAAATCGCCTTGGTCTCGGGCGATGCCAGCAGCAACAGTGGCGCGGCCTTTCAGTCCTTCATCAACGGTTCCACCACTCTGGTCACCCAGTTCGCCTCCATCGCGCAGTCGTCGGGCATCCTCAAGGTGACGGCTGGCAACGGATCAGTCAGCGCTTCTCTATTGACTCCAGCGAGTGACCCAACAACAGGATGGGTGCAGTCAGGATCACATACCTTCAAGCCGGTTGGGGACGACGCCAATATCATCGTCGGCAGCCGCCAGACCGGCTATTTCACGGGACGCATCTACAGCTTCTCGATTGTCAACGGGACGGTGGGCGGCGACACGACTGTCTCGTTCAACGGCGTTCCGGCCTATGGTCCGTACACCAACCCCGACACCCATGTCACCAGCAACCAGTACGGTCTATACGACACCGTCAGCAACAGGTTCTTCGCCAACACGAAGGGCGGCAACGAATTGATCGAAGGCCAGATCTGGGGTCCGTCGGGCAGCGGTGGTGCGGCGCCGACGCCACCGACGATAAATGTCAGCTTTTCTGGCATGGCCGGGGGTTCCTCGGTGAGCAAGCCTTGCCAGTCCTTGACCATCGTGAGCACCACGCAGGCCACCTGCACGGTGCCGGCGTCGATGCTGGACGGTGACGGCTCTGGTGTCGCCAACGTGACCGTCACGGTGACCGACGCCTCTGGCCCGACTGTTGGGACGTTCAACTACACCTACGAAAACGACAAGCCGGCTCTTCTTTCGGTCGCACCAGAAAAAGGGCCGATGACCGGCGGTTCC
>WRFI01000223.1 GCA_009778875.1 Propionibacteriaceae bacterium
CAACGTCCGCAAGACGTCGGCGGCGCTCGGCATCGTCTCGGCCTTCGGTGCCTACGGCGGAGCTCTCATGCCGTGGCTGTTCAACTACTCCCAGAACGTCGTCACCAAGGGCCAAACGACCGGTCACTTCGTGCCTGTCCTGGAGTGGCTGATGATCGGCTACGTCGTGTTCATGATCATCACGGTCATCGCCTACGTGATCCCCTACGCTCGCAAGGGCACGCGGGTCTAGGCGAATCTAGGCCACTGCTTCGAGGGATGCCCAGGCGTTAACTTCGTCTGGGTATTCTTCTACCGCCTCAATGTCCATCCGGGACTGTTCCTCGGGCAGCACCATGGGCACCGCGTTGGTGTCCTCCCCGGCCATCGGTCCCAAAAGGGCCCGGCACAGGTGCGGACGCTCGCGCGGCAAGATCTCGGTGACGCGATGGGACGAGCGCAACTCTTCCAGCGACCCGTTCAGCATGCCGACGTGAAGCTGGCAGACAACGGACGGCGACCGGCTGGCCGAATCATAGAACGGGCAATTGTGCAGCACCAGGTAGGGCTTCGGGCCGTGCACCAGTTCCGGCGCGAACCAAAGGGCATCCAGCTTCTCGACCAGTTTTTGATCCAGTTCCTCAGATGTGAAGACCTCGGAAGGGTCTGGACGGGTAGTCAAATACTTGCCCCATTGACTCCCGACCTCGTACATGTCGGGCCCCATTTCCGGGTGGCTGCTGGCGATTTTGGCCACCAGGAACTGCGACAGCAGCCGGTACCCTTGGGCCCGCTCGTGTGTCTGGTTCGGCAGCGTGCCGGAATACAAGATACGACGGCGGCCCGGCTCCCGGCGGGTTTCGCTCTCACGCGCGGCCATGCCAGCGTCCACCAGCGACTCGAGGTGAAAACGGGCCGTGTTGACGTGAATTCCGACCGCATCGGCCACCTCAGCAGCCGATAAGGGCATCTTGGCGTCGCGCAAAAGCTGAATGATATGGGTTCTCCGCCCGCTGCGGTCGCTCCCACCTGTTGTACCGTCGAAAACCGACGTGACCTGCCGGGCTGTCATTTCTCCCCTAACCTCGTGCCGTTGATACTAATCTACTAGACAATCTACCCACAGTCACCAATCGGACGCTGTTTTGTGTCTTTTTGAACATTAGTCACAAATCGGCCAAACTCAAGGCCCGACTCGCAGTGGCACCCGAATGAATGGGTACATCACCTTGTCAATCGCCATTTACCGGCCAGTACGGACGATCCCTTTACCGGGTGAATCGGCAAAAACACTCATTAATTCAGGTGTACCGGAAAGCAGACCACTTGGTCAAAGCCGCCATTTTTCACAGAAAACTTAGACCGAACTCCTACGGCGCGGGGTAGAACCCGACGTCTTCCTCGTCCTCTTCCAGTTCGTCGACGACATCCGACAGGCCCAGCCCGATCCGCATGCTGTAGAAGCTGCGCCACACGAAGACTGCCGACACCACGAAGAACACGCCAGCCAGCACGTATGTCGCCACCGTGCCCGTGCCGATCGAGACTGCCAGCGACACGGCCAGCACGCCAAACAGTGTTGAGAACTTGATGACTGGGTTCAGCGAAACGGAGCTGGTGTCCTTGAACGGGTCGCCCACGGTGTCGCCCACGATGGACGCCTCGTGCAGCCGGGTGCCGACGGCCTCCAGATCGGTCTCGACGATCTTCTTGGCGTTGTCCCACGCCCCACCGGCGTTGGCCATGTAGACGGCCTGGAACAGCCCGAAGAACGCCAAGCCCACCAGGTAGCCGATGAACAAGTACGGCTCGAGGAAGGCGAACGCCAAGGTGGCGCAAAACACCGCACAGAAGATGTTGATCATGCCCTTCTGGGCGTACTGCGTGCAGATCTGGACGACCCGCTTGCTGTCCTTCGTCGAGGCCTTCTCCGTGCCGTCCAGGTGAATGTTGCTCTTGATGTACTCGACGGCCCGGTAGGCGCCGGTCGTGACGGCCTGCATTGAGGCGCCCGAGAACCAGTAGATCATGGCTCCGCCAAGTGTCAAGCCCAGCAGGAACGGCGCGTGCATCATCGACAGGTTGGCCACCAGACTGGGCTGCAACCCATCGGTCAGGCTCATGATGATCGAGAAGATCATCGTCGTCGCGCCGACCACGGCCGTGCCGATGAGAACCGGCTTGGCCGTTGCCTTGAAGGTGTTGCCCGCGCCGTCGTTGTTCTCCAGGAAGCGCTTGCCGTGTTCCCAATCGACGTCGAACCCGAAGTCCTGCTTGATCTCGCCTTCAACATCGGGGATCTCTTCGATCTGCGACAGCTCATAGACAGACTGCGCGTTGTCGGTGACAGGACCATAGGAGTCGACGGCGATCGTGACGGGACCCATGCCCAAGAAACCGAAGGCCACAAGGCCAAAGGAAAAGACGGCCGGCGCCGACATGATGGCGCCCGTCCCGGCCGGGAACAGCCCGCTGACCAGGAAGGCGACGCCCATGAGACCGACGATCGTGATGCCGATCCAGTAGGCCGAGAAGTTGCCCGAGACGACCCCGGACAGGATATCCAGGGACGGTCCGCCCTGCTTCGCCGAGACGACGACCTCTTTGACGTGCTTGGAGTTGGTTGAGGTGAACGCTTTGACCAACTCGGGGATGAGCGCCCCCGCCAAGGTCCCGCAACTGATGATCAGCGACAGCTTCCACCACATTCCCCCGCCCAAGCCCTGGATCAGCGCCAGGGACGTCAGGAACGTCACCACAATGCAAATGACCGACGTGATCCACACCAGGGTCGTCAGCGGCGCCTCGTAATCCATGACGTCGGCCCGCTCGTACTTCGACTTGGTGATGGCCCAGTTGATCGAGTACGACACGAACGATGCCACGATCATCATGACCCGGATGGCGAATATCCACACCAGCAGCATGACCTGGTGGGTGGCCTGCGGCACGGCCAGCAGGATAAAGGTGATCAGGGCGACGCCGGTGACGCCATAGGTCTCGAACCCGTCGGCCGACGGACCAACCGAGTCGCCGGCGTTGTCGCCGGTGCAGTCGGCGATGACGCCCGGGTTGCGGGCGTCGTCTTCTTTGACGTGGAAGACGATCTTCATCAGATCAGAGCCGATGTCCGCGATCTTCGTGAAAATGCCGCCCGCTATCCGCAGGGCGGACGCGCCGAGCGACTCGCCGATGGCAAAACCAATGAAGCAAGAGCCGGCGATGTCGTTGGGCAACACCAGCAGAATGAAAAGCATGAGCGTCAGTTCAATGCTGATCAACACCATGCCCACGCTCATGCCGGACTGCATCGGGATGGCATGCCCCGGGTAGGGCTTGCCCCTGAGCGACGCAAAGGCCGTCCTCGAGTTGGCGAATGTGTTGAGCCTGATGCCGTACCAGGCGACGCCGTAGCTGCCAGCCATGCCGATGATGCTGAACAGCAAGATGACAAGCACTTTCCCGACGTTGAACTTCACCAGGACGAAATAGTAAATGAACGTCACAACGGCGATGGCGGCCCACAGGCCGAGCAGGAACTTGCCTTGCTGCTGAAGATAGGTTTTGCAGGTCTCCCAGATCAGCTCCGAGACCTCGCGCATCGACTTGTGGACGGGCAGATTGCGCAGCCGCAGGAACGTCACCAAGCCGAAAACCAGGCCGGCCAGGCAGACGATGAAC
>WRFI01000224.1 GCA_009778875.1 Propionibacteriaceae bacterium
CGCCGTCCCCAGCATCGCTGCCGCACGAGCCGGATCGACCAGGCGGAAATACCCGTCATCAACAAACCCGGCGCCATACTGACGCCATGCCTGCGCCACGCCAGCAGGCACCAGCGGTTCGAAATGGCGGATGGTGGCCTCCGGTATCGGCGCGGCCTGCTGGAACCTGGTAAACGTCATAACCAAAGCCTACTGGTTGCCGCCGACAGAAGCAGCCCAACCATCTCGCCAACCAGGAATATCAAACCCAACCTTTCGGAACCCGCCAACAAACGCCTCATACTGCTCTTCCGACAACCGGTCACGACGAACAATCGCCTGGGCCGCGCGCAACACCATGAACACAGCGCCCGCGGCAAGCGGGGTATTCGACGCCTCGCTGAGCATGGCCACACACGGCCCGGTAGCCGCCCGCACCCGCTTGTCCAACCACGAAAAGTCCGCCGCCCCAAGTTTGACCAGGTTGTCCGCAGTAATAATCACCTGCAAGGCGGATCGTTGCGCCTCACGAACCAATTGGAAGTCAGCTTCCGTCATGCCAGGGAGTTGATCCAATAATCCGTCAACATCTGCAACCATCGAGTTATTCACTGTGCCAAACCACCTTTATGGGATTAAATGAACATTCATGTGAACGAACCTGGCCAGGCCGTCCGGAATACCGGCTGCCGCGCCATCGACCTGCAACTCGAGATTTCCGACTCGGCTTCGCCATCGTGAGCCGATGGAGCTGTTGATGTTGGTGGATCCGAGGCCGTCGTAGGTGTCGGGCCGGCCTCCAGCGACCTGGTCGGGTCCGTGCAGTATGGCTTGCCCGTCGCCTGGGGTTCCACCGGCGGCAGCGCGGGCGTCGGCTTGTTCAGTGGCACCGATCCGGCCGTGCAGGGGATCGGCCAGGTTGTTGAACTGGGCGACGTTGTGCTGCCATTCCGCGACGGTCAGATCGTTTATGCCATCTTGCTGAAGCTGGAGTTGACGGGCATACTCTTCACCATATGTCCTGCCATCGGCGTAGATCGCGTTCGGGTCGATGCCGTGAGAGGCGAAGTACCCGTCGGCGTCGAACGACCGCACCTCGACCGGGTTTTTCATGTAGAACGAGTCGCCGATCTTCACGATCGGGGAGTCTGGCTGTGCCGCCAGCGCTTCCAGATGCGCAATGTCCTCGCCGGTCGGTGGCGTGATCTCAAATTGCCGCATGGTCAAGTGAGTTTCGCCTGGGGCCAGCGACGACCCATCCGACGGCACAATGTCTCCTGTACGCCCTGTACCCGGCTGTGCCGGCGCTCCAGTTTCATGGTTTGCGGCATTCACGTCCGGGCGGCTGGCGCCATCTGGCGGGTGGCCATTTGTGGCACTATCATGAGCGGGGGTGGCAGGCTCGTGGTCGGCCGGTTTGGCCGCAGGTTCGTGGTCGGCTGGGGCCGGGTTGTCGTGGGCCGGTTTGGCCTCAGGTTCATGGTCAGCCGGTGTGGCCGCTGGCTCGTGGTCGGCCGGTTTGGCCGCAGGTTCGTGCTCGGCTGGGGCGGGGTTGTCGTGGGCCGGTTTGGCCTCAGGTTCATGGGCCGTGGCGCCGGGGTCATGAGCCGTGGCGCCGGGGTCATGAGCCGTGGCGCCGGGGTCATGGGCCGTGGCGCCGGGGTCGTGGATTCGGGCGTCTGCGGGTAGGTCGGTGTGGGGCAGGTCGGTGTGGGGCAGGTCTGTGTGGGGTAGGTGGCTGATGTCGCCGCCGAGGTGGGTGGCTTCGGCGCCTGCGCCGAAATGGGCCAGGTCGGCGCCTTCCCCGATCCGGGCGGCGTCGGTGGCGGCGTCGATGGCTTTCATGGCGTCCATGGCGGCTTCGGCGCCTTTCGTGGCGTCCCCGATGGCGGCGGCCTCGCCGGCGCCGGGGATGAACAGGGTACCGATGTTGAACACTACTTCGCCCATGGCTGAGCCGGGGTCTTTGCGCCACTCGTCCCAGGCGATCATCGATTTGACCATGCTGGTGGTGATCTGGTTACCGGTGATCGAACCACGCTGGCCGGTGGTGAAGTCATAGGTTGGTATGCCAATGTTGCCTGTGAACAGCGAGACTGGTCCTGCAGCCGCTGCTGCCACCCCCAGGATAGTGTCACCTAACCCTTCGGCGGTTTGGGCTGCTTCTTGCCAACTCCAGGTGATTTTGTAGCCTAAAACGTTGACGCCGTGCTCGCCGGGCTGGGTCGTGCCCCGTTCCCACGACACACCAACCAGGTTAGCGGCGAGTGTGCCCAAACCGGTGACCAGGCCCACAGCCGCCAGATCGATATGGGCTGGCATGTTCGGCAAGAACATGACAGTTTTCTCTTCGCACGATTCGGAACGCTCCACCGGGGCACCCCAGGGCATCGCGGCACCGTCCAGGGTGGCCTCGTCATAGCCGTAGGAACTGTTCGGGTCGGGCAGCCCGTCGGTGGCACCCCAGGCATGATATTGGGTGCCGCCATACAGGGCGTCGATCGTGTTCGCACAGGTCCGCTCGGCGTTCTCAAACTTGACGACCTGATCATCGACCTGATGTCTTAGATCAGTGTTACGGCTAACCAAACCGGGATCCTGGTCCCAGGACAAGATATGGCGTCCCCAACTCCAGTGGGGCTGGAAATTGCCGATGTCTGTTTTGAGCTGTTCGGCTTGGGATTTGATTGTGGCCAAACTGATAAGGACCGGGTCGATGTCGTCGGCGAACGTGGCGACCGCGTCAGCTACTGCCTCCAGGGATGTGGCCAGCGCGTCAGTGTCCGGGCCGACCGTGGTCAACGCGAACCACACGGTCTGGTCTCCCGGCCCGCTGTAGCAGTACACGATCTTCGACCAGGCATCCATCGTGTCCTGGCCGCCGCTACGCACCGACGACGCCAAAGTTTTCATCGTTACCGCCGAAGACCCCAACTTGGTCACATCAGCCGGCGCGTTCCATGTCGTGCCCCAAGGGTCCCAGCAGGTCACATACGGGATCTTTTCCGGATCAATCTGGTCAACCATCACACCCCCTGCTCAACCTTGGTCAGGCGGTATGAAACCCGCGAAATTGTTGGTGTCACAGGCCTCCCGCATCCTGGACTGGGTGTTTTGGGCGATATCGTCATGGCCCTGCAAAATTTCTGTCACCGCCTCAACGGTGGCGTTCATCGAACCGATGATCCGATCCATGATCAAAGACATCGCCGCCTGGCGGTCATCGAAAAACCCGCTCAAAGCCGTCCCGATCAACCCGGACTGGGACTGCTGAACCATGTCGTCGGCCACACCACCAACCCCCTCAACCGGGGGGCCCGGCGAATCGACTGGCGAACCGCCCAACGCCGTAGAAATCGTCTCAGCCGCCGTCTGCGTGTTCGTCAACACCGTCTGGATAGCATCAGGTTCCACACTCCACGCCGACATGATGATCCTCCTTGCGGGTCAGCCGATGTTGGCTACGGCTTTAGAGGCGGCGGAGGAGGCTGTTGCGGCGATCTGTTGGGATTCTTCCAGGGAGCCCCGCAGTTTCGTGATGATCATTTTGACCTCGTCGGCGGCGGTTTGCCAGCGGGTCTCCTTGCCCTGGTATTCCCCGGACACCCCGTCGGCCTGGTAGTCGGCCATCGCGGCACGCACATCTTGTTCCCGCTGCGCGATCACCGATTCC
>WRFI01000225.1 GCA_009778875.1 Propionibacteriaceae bacterium
CACGAGGCCGTCGAGTTCGGCGGTTTTGGCGGCGAGATTGCCGCCATCATCGCCGACGAAGGGTTCGACCTGCTGAACGCGCCCGTGAAGCGGGTCGGCGCGCCGTTCACGCCCGTGCCATTCTCAGCCACACTGGAAAAGAACTACCAACCCAGTGAGGAAAAGATTGTCTCTGTCGTGAAGTCCTTGTTCTGACGATGAAATGGAGCGATTGACATGGTAAGCGAAATGGTGATGCCCAAGCTGGGCCTCTCGATGACCAAAGCAACAATCACCGAGTGGTTCAAAAACGAGGGCGACTCCGTGGCGAAAAATGACGACACCTTGGAGATCGAGACAGAAAAACTGACCTACCCCGTGCCGGCGCCGACGTCCGGGGTAGTTCTGAAGATCGTTGCGCCGGCGGGCACCACTGTGCCCGTCGGTGGGACGATCGCCTATATTGGTGACCCCGGCGAGCAGATCCCTGTCACCACGGCCGCTGCCGCGTCTCCGCAAGCTGATGAGGCAACACCAGACACACCCGCCCCGGTCGCGGTTGACGCTCCGACGCCGCAGGTTGGGGCTGAAAGAATCAAGATTGCCCCCGCCGCCAAGGTCCTGGCGCAAAAACTCGGCGTCGACTGGTCGCTGGTGACGGGCACGGGCCCCGGTGGGCGTATCACAAAAGAAGACATTGAGGCCTACCACCAAGCCCCGGCCGCACCATCGGCCCAGGCATTGTCGGCGTCTGACCAGACAGCACCGCAAAGTTTCGATGTTGTCAATGTTTCCGCAACACGTAGGACCATTGCGGAAAAGATGACCGAAAGCTGGCATGTTGCCCCAATGGTTTCAAGCCATGTGAAGGCCGACATAGAAAACCTGGTGACGCTTCGGCAAAGCCTGAACACCGGACTCCGCGAAGGGCAAGCCAAACTGACCTTGACTGACCTTCTTGTCAAAGTAATGGCCAAGGCGATCACATTGATGCCCATGATCAACGCCACGTTGTCCGGCGACACCATCAAGATTGGCAAGAACGTCAACATTGGCGTTGCCATGGCTCTGGATAGCGGCCTAATTGTTCCCGTTGTGCGAGACGCGAACAAAAAGGACGTCTTCACGATCAGCCGGGAGATCCGGGCGCTGAATGAAAAAGCCAAGAGTAATTCTCTGGCCGAGGAGGACATCACCGGCGGAACCTTCACCATAACCAATTTGGGTTCTTACGGTTCGGTGGATTTCTTCACGCCCATCATCAACCAGCCAGAATCCGCGATCCTTGGCGTGGGCACCGCTAGAAAGGAAGCGGTGGTCGTTGACGACATGGTGACGGTGCGTTGGCAGATGGGCCTGTCATTGACCTACGATCACCGAGTCATTGACGGGGCGCCAGCGGCCGAGTTCATGGCAATCATTCTGGATCTACTGCAAAACCCGGCTCGAGCTGTGTTTGAATCATGACAACCATCACGATATTAGGAGCCGGGCCCGGCGGCTACGTCGCGGCCCTTCGGGCGGCACAGATGGGCGCCGATGTTCACCTGATCGACATGGGGCAGGTTGGCGGAACCTGCCTCAATGTCGGTTGCATTCCCACAAAGGCGTTATTACATGCGGGTGATTTCTATCACACCGCGTCCGCTGGGGCTGTGCCCGGAGTCGACTGTGGTGCCGTGACAGCCGACTGGGACGAGATTCAGAACCACAAAGGACTCATTGTTCACGAGCTTGTCAGCGGCGTCGAAAGTTTGCTGCGGGCATACAAGGTTCACATGCACCACGGCCGAGCCAGCCTCGTCTCGCCGAACTCGGTGAGCGTTGAAAATGAGGGCACCCTGGTTTCCGACGCTGTCATCATCGCGACCGGCTCAGAGCCCGTCCAACTGCAGTTCCCCGGTGCCGACCTGCCGCTTGTGATCGACAGCACCCAAGCCTTGGCAATTGACCACGTGCCTTCGTCCCTGACCATCATCGGTGGCGGGGTAATAGGCGTGGAGTTCGCCACCCTGTTCGCCGACTTTGGCACCAAAGTGGCAATAGTCGAGATGCTCGACGAAATACTGCCGCCCTGCGATCATGACGTGGCCACTCTGGCACACGAGTTCCTCATTGAGCGCGGAATTTCGATCCATACCGGAGCTAAGGTTACGTCAATAAGCAGCGACGGAGTGCTACACGCCGTCACCCAATCCGGGGACATCGAACTGCAAAGCGAACTCGTCTTGATGGCGGTTGGCCGCAAACCGAGGTTGCCTGACGGCGTCACCCAACTCGGTATCGCCTGCGAAAAGGGTGCGATCAAAGTCAACGACAACTTTGAGACGTCCGTGAAGGGCGTTTACGCCATCGGCGATTGCAATGGCCTGCTGATGCTGGCGCACGTCGCGAGCTCCCAAGGCGAGGCCGCCGTCGAGCACATTCTCACCGGCAAGCACTCATACAACCCGAACGTGCAGCCGAGTTGTGTTTACACCAATCCTGAGATCGCGTCGGTGGGACTCACAGAAGACCAAGCCAAGCAGCAAGGCTTTGACTACCGCTGCGGGACGTTCAGCATGGCCGGAAATGGCAAAGCCATGATCGAAGGATCCGTCGAAGGCTTTGTGAAACTCATCGCGGACGCCGACTCTGGCGAGCTGTTTGGAGCGCACATCGTCGGGCCAAGAGCGACCGACCTGATATCAGAGCTGGCCATGGTCATGTCGATGGAGGGCCTGGTCGACGACATAGCAAACCTCACGCACCCCCATCCAACCATCAGCGAAGCCGTGCGCGAGGCCGCGAAAGGGGTGTTCGGAAGCCCGATACACGGCCTGCCGGCCAGAAGGTAATCCACTTTGGTACGGTTGCGCAGCGCTGTAAAGCGGGCCTGTTACACTGTCAGGTGTCAAAGCGATTCGTGAAGGAGACGACGGGCACCTTGGCGGTGCCAAAGAGACCATGACAGACAACCACACACACCTGACCGGTGCCAAGGGAAGGCGCCATGTGCGTGACCAGATCAAGAAGGCGCTTCAGCACGGTGACCTCGTGCCCGGGCAGCGTCTTGTTGAACAGGACCTGGCTGACACCTACAACGCCACGCGCAGCGCCGTGAGGGACGCGCTGGTGGACCTCTCAGCCGAAGACATCGTCCTGCTCGTACCACAACGCGGCGCCAGAGTGCGCGTCATATCGGTCGATGAGGCCGTCCAGACCACCGAATGCCGGGCCGCGCTGGAAGCGCTGTGCGCCAGCAAGGCGGCCCTGCTGGCGTCCGACGCGCAGCTGGACGAGTTACGCGAAATCGGTCAGAAGATGACCGAGGCAGTCGGGCTCGGGGCGTTCGACATCTATTCGACGTACAACCGGCATATGCACAATCTGATCGTTGAAGCCAGCGGGCAGAAGGTCGCCAGACGTCAGCTCGACCGGTTGAGCAACCAACTCGTGCGATACCAATTCCACCTGGCAGAAAGGCCTGGACGATCTGCCGAATCGCTGGGACAGCATCTGGACATCATCAACGCCGTCTGTCGCCATGACCCCGAGGCGGCAGCCGCCGCCATCACGACACACCTCAACTCGGTTATCGAGCAGATCAAAGCCACACCGGTGCGCAACAATCTGTGATCTTTGGGCGTGGTCAATTCCGAGGCGGAGGGGTGCA
>WRFI01000226.1 GCA_009778875.1 Propionibacteriaceae bacterium
CCGCCCGCCCATGAACGCCCACACAACCGGCCCAACTTCCACAGCGCTCAAGAGTATTCTTGACACCGGTTGCGGCCCCCTGATGGAGCCAATCGATACGATGGAGGGCTGATGCTACAGATCGAACACTTGACGAAGATGTACGGCGATCTCGTGGCCGTCCACGACCTGACGATGACTATTGAGGACGGCGACATCTTCGGCTTCATCGGGTTGAATGGTGCTGGCAAGACGACCACGATCAAGGCCGTCGTCGGCATCCACACCTTTGAGGAAGGCGACATTCTGATCAACGGCTTGTCCATCAAGTCCAATCCGACGATGTGCAAGCGTCAACTGGCGTACATCCCTGACAACCCCGACCTGTACGAGTTCATGACTGGCATCAGGTATCTGAACTTCGTCGCCGACATCTTCGGCGTCCCCGCCAAGCTGCGCCAAGAGCGCATCGACAAGTTCGCCGGCGGGCTGGAACTCAACCGCGACCTACTCTCGCCCATCTCTTCGTACTCGCACGGCATGAAACAGAAGCTGGCCGTCATCAGCGCGTTGATCCACGACCCCAAGCTGCTGGTGCTGGACGAGCCTTTCGTCGGCCTCGACCCCAAGGCGACATTCACCCTGAAGGGCTACTTCAAGGACATCACAGACGCGGGCGGGTGCATCTTCTTCTCCACCCACGGGTTGGAGGTCGCCCAAAACCTGTGCAACAAGATCGGCATCATCGAGAAAGGTCAGTTGGTTGAGGCCGGGCCGACGGAAGAGATCGTCGGCAAGAAGTCGCTTGAGCAGGTGTTCCTCGACCTGCTGAACGAGGGCGAATCAGGAACCACGCGATGAACCAGTTCGTCGCCCTGACGAGGGTAAACGTCTCGATGGCGTTGTATCAGATGAGCCTGATGCGTCGCCGCTCGAACAAGCGCGAGGGCCGGGGCTTCCAGTTCGGGCTGCTTGGCATCGGCTTGTTCCTCATGGTTTACATGGGCTTCATGGCCACCTTGATGGGCAGAGCCTTCGCGCCGCAGGGCTACACCTGGATAATCCTGGCGCTTGGCCTGCTGGTCATCGACGCGATCATCTTCGGGCTGGGGCTCTATACTTTCAACTCGCTGCTGTTCGAAAGCTCCGACACCGACCAGCTTTTTGCCTACCCCATATCGAAGTTCACTGTTGTCGCCGGCAAGGTGATGGGGCTGGTGTTCGAGAACTGGATGTTGTCGTTCGTCATCTGGTTGCCGATGGTGGCCGTCTACACCTACTACGCCCACCCCGGCCCAGTGTTTTTCCTGTTTGCCCTGGTGACGCTTCTGATCGCGCCGGGTATTCCGATGGCCGTGCTGGGGCTCATCAGCTATGTCGTCGGCGTGGCGTCCAGCGGCCAACGCATGCGCAAGGTCCTGCAGATCGTGCTGACCGTGGCCGCGGTGGCGGGCATCGCTTTCGGTATCCGCGGCGCCATCACCCACTCGATTCAGACGGCCAAGCTCAACGGGGACGCGTTTGCCCTGCTGACGCACATGTACCCACCGATCGGCTATGCCGCATCGGCCCTGGTCAAGGGCTCGTGGGCCGATATGGGCATGGCCGTGCTGTGGAATGCGGTGCCGTTCGTGGTGCTGTGCGGGCTGATCGCCACGTCCTACGCCTGGATTCGCTCGCGCATCACAACGACCGCCCGAGTGACCACTGGTCACGTCACCTTTGAACGTTCGTCGACCGCCAGCGCCCTGTACCGCAAAGAGTTGGGACGTCTGCTCGGCTCGTCCATGTATATGCTTCAAAGCGTGGTCGGTGGCGTCATGGTGATCCTTTTTGCGTTCCTTTTCGGCATCAGGACGGGCAAGAACGCCCAAGGCATGCAGGAGCTTCTGGCGCAGCTCGGCATTGCAATCACACCGATCATGCTGATCTTCTTCTTGTTCATGCTGTCGATCGCGAACACCACGGCACCGTCCATTTCGCTTGAGGGCAAGAACCTGTGGATCGTCCAATCGCTGCCCGTCAACGCCGCCCAGGTTCTGCGGGCCAAGCTGCTGGTGCAGCTCAGCATCATCACGCCGCTAGCCATCATCGGTTCGTTCATCAGCATTTTCACGGTTCACATCGGTGTGCTGGGATTCGTCCAGGTGGTGGTGCCATGCGTGATGTTCACCCTTGTCAGCGCCTGTGTGGGGCTGATCGCCAACCTGCACTATCACCGGTTCGACTTCTACAACGACATGCAAGTGGCCAAAAGCAGCGCCTCTGTGCTGATGACGTACGGCATCATGGTGGGGGTTCTGGCCGTCGCGACGGTTGGCTATTGGGCGTGGAGCCACTTCATCGGGCACGTCAATTTCTGGATCTACTGGGGCGTCTGGCTGGTCATCCTGGCCGTCGCCACAGTGTTCCTGTACCGCTACCTGATGACGCGCGGCGTCGTGCTGTTCCGCCAGATCAGCGACTGATTGGCGCGCCTGGAGGGACTTGAACCCCCAACCTTCTGATCCGTAGTCAGATGCTCTATCCATTAAGCTACAGGCGCTGGGTCCGGCGTGGCCGGGACGTATAGACACTACCACCCGGACGCATCAGGGGCCAAGACGTCAGGCGATCGGGACGTCCTTCTTCAGGGCGTGAAGGTTGAACCGTCCGGTGCCTTTGGCGTCGGGCACGGCGATGCGAGGACGACCGTCGTGCCCCAACAGCAGAGCCAGGTAGATGCCCTGAGGCAGGCTCGGGTCACCGAGACTGGCCGGGGCCACCGTGCTGACTGTGCCAGCCGCCTTGGCCAAACCCTTGAGGTATTCCTTCGTCTGCTTGCCCTTGGGGTCGTTGGCGGCGACGGCGGCGATGCGCTGAGCGGCAGCGGGCAGCCAGTCGGACGGCAAGGTGGACGGACCGGCCACATAGAACTGACCCTGCTGGTTATTGCCAATCCTCCACTTGACGCCTGTCGGCAGCAAATCCATGACACAGCCACCCTGCATGAACCGGTCGTAGACCTTGGCGATGGAGCCGGCCAGCGTCACGCGCTTGACGATCAACACGATGACAAGCACTGGTATGGCGATCAGCGGCACATAGACCATGGCCCATAGCAGCGGGCTGAAGTTGTTCGTCGTGTCGGTCGTTGACGTGAACAGCCACCAAAAATGCTGCAGGGTGACGGTCAGATGGTTCCTGGAGAACGATTGTGAGGCCGTCAAGACGTTGTAGGCCAGCGCTATCAGTGCGACGGCCAATACGAAGCTGAGCACCTTGTCGGCTCCCCCGGTGAATCTGATGCTGCGCCTGAAGCCCTCTTGGCTGTGCAGTATCTGGTTGAGTTGCGGGTAGCGGTCCTGCGGCTGCGCGGTCGTCGGCTGGGCCCGCTGGGCCGACGCGTAGCCGATCGGTGTGCCGTCCATGGAGTATGACATTGTCTCTGCCTTTCCGTGTGTCGCCCGCCCGGGCGAAGCATCATCCTAACATGGGGTGATTTGGTGTTGCCTCACGATGACGTGCTCGGCTAATGTTGTGGTGCTCATGGAGACGTCGCCTAGTCGGCCTATGGCGCCCGCCTGCTAAGCGGGTTGAGGACAAATATCCTCTCGCGAGTTCGAATCTCGCCGTCTCCGCCA
>WRFI01000227.1 GCA_009778875.1 Propionibacteriaceae bacterium
CAGGTCGGATTCGGCCAGACGGGCCTCGACCATGATCGGGGTGCGCTTGGCGACGCGGGAGACCACCTCGAAGAAGACGTCTGGACGCTTGCGGGTTTTCATGTAGATGGCCGGGTACAGCACGACCGGCTCCGGCGGCTCCTGGCGGGGCTGCACATGCTCCAACCGGATGCCCAGGTTGGCCCCGCTGATCTTGGCCCGCTCGGCCAAAGGCTGGACGACCCAACGGTGGACGGTCTCTTTGATGGCCCGGCTCATGCGCTCCGAGTTGGCGAAAGTCGGGAAAAGCGCGCACGACAGCGACAGTGCCGCCGTCTCCACCTCGGTCTCGTAGCGCCTGGCGTCGCGCCACATGAAGTTCATGATCTTCGGGTGCTCGGTGGTCTTGCGCAGCACCCGCCAGATGCGCACCGATTCGATGACGTCCATGTTGATGACGATGGTGTTTTCGCCGTCAATCGCCTCAAGCGTGGTTAGCTCAAAGTCGGGGAACGCCTGAATCCGCGGCCCGATCAACTGCACCTCGGGGAACATCCGGATCAGGCGCCGGACCAGGGTGTCACCGGCATCATGGCCACTGACGTTGCCGTCCTCATCGATTTCCAGACCCTTGTAATGGATGGCGATCTTCATGGCGCCTCTTTCACTTGGCGATACCCTCATCGTAGCGCCCGGCGGCGCCGGACCCGTCACCGGGTGCCGAGGAAGCCCGCCCGTCCGCGATAATAGATGCAGGAACGATTGACCCGAAAGGACGCCCGATGATCGAAAAAACACTCGTGCTGTTGAAGCCCGATGCCGTCAAGCGCGGCCTGCTGGGACGCATCCTTGCCCGCTTCGAGGACGCCGGGCTCAAGGTCGTCGGCCTGCGCATGACAATGGTGGACGACGCTCTGGCAAGACGCCACTACGCCGATCTGGAGTCACGCATCGGGGCTGACGCGTTCGCCTCCGTCATCCAGTTCATGCAGTCGGGGCCGGTGGTGGCAATGGCGCTGGAGGGGGACGGTGCGGTCGCCGTCGTCCGCAAACTGATTGGCTCGACCTTCCCCAGCGACGCCGCCCCTGGCACCGTCCGGGGCGACTTCTGCCACGCCGGACGCCGAGGTGACGGCGATGCGCGGGCCGTCGCCAACCTCGTGCATGCCTCCGGCTCTCCGGACGAAGCCGCGACCGAGCTTTCCCTGTGGTTTACCCCCGACCAGTACCTGGCCTACGCCCTGCCGAGCGAACAGTTCACCTTGTGAATCAGCTGCCACAGTAGCTGGCCAGCCAGTCGGCCAGCTGATTGCGGACGTCTTCGCCGGCAGTCGAATTGACGACGGCATTGGCCATGTCCTTGACCTTCTGGTCTTGAGTGTTGTCCGCGATGATCTGGGCCAGGGCCTTGCTGCCCGCCCCGCCCGCTCTGATCAGCGAAATGCCCGCCGAACCGAGCGAGCAGGCGGCCTGCTTGCCGTAGTCGCTGCTTGGCGAGGAGTCGGCCGGCGCCGAGACGCTGGCACTGGGACTCGAACCGGGAAGCACCGCGCACCCTGAAGACAATCCCACGACCGCCAGCATCGCTGTCAGGGCCAAAGCCACCTTCTTCATGACGTCAACTCCTCTTCCTCGGCTTGCTCCGGCGGGTCGCCCGCGACCTCCAGGGCACCGTCACTCTCGTCATCGCTTGAAGGCTTCGACTCGCCCTTCTTGGCCCGCCACTGGTCGCCCATGCCGGCCAGGGGCTCGTCGACGCTGCCGGGGAAGCGACGCATCAAGAAGATGAACACCGCCACGGCGGCCAGGAAAATGACGCCGTCCGTCCAGTTGTTGATGCGCACCCCCAAGATCAGCGTCACCGGGTCGATGCGGATCAACTCGATGAAGAACCGGCCGAACGAGTACCACATGACGTACAGCGCGATCACCTTGCCGTGCTGCAGCTTCCAGCGGCGCTCGGCCCAAAGAATCAGGACGCACCCCAGAATGTTCCACAGGCCCTCGTAAAGGAAGGTCGGGTGGAAGGTCGTGTACTGGGTGTAGCCGGCCGGGCGGTACGCCGGGTCGACCTGCAGCCCCCACGGCAGCGTCGTCGGCTTGCCGAAAGCCTCCTGGTTGAAGTAGTTGCCGACCCGGCCGATGGCCTGCGCCACCATCAGCGTCGGCGCGACGGCATCGGCCACCTCCGCCGCCGAGATGCCCTTGCGGCGGCACAGCACCCACACCGCCAAGGCACCGCCGATGATCGACCCGATGACGCCCAGGCCGCCGTCCCAGATCTTGAGGGCATTCCAGGGGTCGCGGCCCGGGCCGAAATACCACTCGGCCTGCGTGATCACGTGATAGAGACGCGCCCCGATGACACCAAAAATGACCGCCGCCAGGCCGATGCTCTCGAAGGCGTCGGCGTCGCCGCCCTTGTGCACGACGCGACGGGTCGACCAGATAAACGCCACGATTATCGCCGTCACCATCGTGAGCGAGTACATGTGAATGTTGAGTGCCCCGATGTGGAACAGGTCGCGGAACGGCGGCGGCGGTATGACAAACCCGATCATCAGGCATCCTCTCCGTCAGTTGGGGCGGGGTCGAAGCACGATTGGGCACCGGTGTGGCAGGCCGGGCCGGTCTGCTCGACCCGGTAGAGCACGGCGTCACCGTCGCAATCCAGCAACGCTTCGACCAACCGCTGGGTGTGGCCCGAGGTGGCGCCTTTGACCCAGATTTCTTGCCGCGACCGCGACCAGTAGACGCCCCGGTTCGTCGCCAGCGCCAGCGCCAAAGCCTCGGCGTTGGCGTAGGCCAGCATCAGGACGCGACCGGTGAACACATCCTGGACGACGACTGGCACCAGGCCGTCGGAGCCGAACTTGACGCGGCCCCAATCTGTGGCGGTCATGCGCACGCCTCCATGATCAAGGCCCGAACCCGCGCGGCGTCCGCCTTGCCCTGCAACCGGCCCATGACCTGCCCGATCAGCGCCCCGGCGGCGGCTGACTTGCCGTCGCGAATCTTGGCGACGATGTCGGGGTTGCCCGCCAGCACGGCCTGGATGGCCTCCGTCAGCGCCCTGTCGTCAGACACGGCCAAGCCCCTGGCCTCGATCACCTGGGCGGGGGTGCCCTGCCCGGCCAACACCCCGTCGATGACGTCGCGGGCCAGCCGGTCCGTCAGGGCACCGGATTCAACCAGGCCCTGGATTTCGGCGACCTGGACGGGCGTGATCGCCAACTCGTCCAACCCGCCACCCTGCTCATTGGCGCGCCGGGACAGCTCACCCATCCACCACTTGCGGGCACCGGCCGGTGACGCGCCGGCCGCCACCGTCTCATCGATCAGATCGAGCGCCCCGTCAACTCCCACCACGTCGTCGAACTCGCGGTCGGCCAGCCCCCAGGCCGCCCGCAGGCGGGCACGCCGGGACACGGGATTTTCCGGCAGAGACTGCCGCAGTTGGTCAACCCAGGCGGGGTCGGGGGCCACCGGCACGAGATCCGGCTCGGGGAAGTAGCGGTAATCCTCGGCCTGCTCCTTGGATCGCCCGGGCGTGGTGTAGCCGGCCTCGTTCCAGTGCCGGGTTTCCTGCTTGACCCGTCCCCCGGCCGCCAGAATG
>WRFI01000228.1 GCA_009778875.1 Propionibacteriaceae bacterium
ACCGTCTGGCCCCGATTCGTGATATCCACGTCTCACCCGGCTCGGGTGACGGACAGGTTGAAGCCACCTACACCATTGGCCCCACCCAGGTGTCGACCACGTATATGACCATTCAGCAAGGACTGTCGGGCTATGCGATCAAAACCTACGCACTCGTGAGCATGCCGTGGGGCACCTGCACCTCCTTCACGATCAATGGTCAGCTTGTCACCTGCGGCCTGTCGAGTACGCTCCGCGTCTTTCCTGGCACGTATGAGGTGAGTGGCATAAGCGTCACCCCCAACCCATTCACGATCCGTTTCCCTGGCGACATGGTCATTCTCATGCCTGGGTAAGACACCCCCCGTGCCATCCGGTCGGCCGCTTCTGATACGCTGAAAAATTGGTGGTTGTGGGATCACGCAACCCCACCCGTCAAAGTTCCCGCGAGACAAAGGGGATCACATGTCCACTCAAGCATTTGCACCGCCAGCGGCTGCGCCCAAGAAGCCCAGTTTGGCCGGGGTTATCATCGGCATCGTCTTGATGGTCGTCGGCCCGGTGGTCGGCATCGTTTTGATAATCACCTCCGCCTTCGGCTCCGTCAGCGGCGTCACATCGGCTCCGACATACCAGTCGGATGGAACGCCACACCAGGTCCGTTTGACTGCCGGCCAGGGAACCGGCATCTGGATGGTCGACGCGGCCTGGAACAACGGTGTTGATTGCCAGGTGACCGACCCATCTGGAAACGACGTCGTGCTGGTCCAGTCAGCAATCTCTCAGAACGTCGGCAACTACACCTTGACCGGCTTCTTCACACCATTGTCCAGCGGACAATACACCGTCGCATGCACCGGAGCGTCTGTCGACCCGTACAGGGTCGCCCCACTGGTCGCGGTTCGAACACTGGCGGGCGGACTTATCATCGGTATCCTCACCATCATCGTGACGTTCCTGGCCGGCCTCATCTTGCTGATCGTCACAGCGGTGCGCCGGGGCAACTGGACCTCAAAGTACGGCCCGAAACCGCCCAGCCCGATACCGCCGGCTTATGGTGCTCAGCCGATGCCATATGGCCAACCATATCCGGCCCCCGGACAGCCACCATACGGTGCGCCAAACCCCGTCGCACCGCCCTACCCGCAGGCCTACCCTCAACCACCGCAGCCCGGTTCAGCCCCCGGACCGGCTTAGGCGATGTATTCCCGGCGTCCATCCGGGTATTGAATGAAGACGCGGCTGCTGGCCTGATCGCAACGCGCCACAGGCGAGCCGCCAGTGACCCGGCGGGCAATCGCCTTGCGAATCGAATCGATGGCGGCACTAGCCAATTGGGCCGTCTGCGGCGCCAACATCTCGTCGTTGGTTATGCCTGCTCGCAGGCCCGCATGGCCAGTATGGTGTCGCTGATCAGGTCGTCCAGGCTGATGCCCAACTGCTGCGCACCTTGCTCGATGACGTCCCTGGAGCAGCCGGCGGCGAACTTCTTGTCCTTGAACTTCTTCTTGACGCTGGGCAGCTCCAGGTCGGACACGCTGCGGCTGGGCCGCATGATCGCCACCGCGCCGATCAGGCCCGTCAGCTCATCGACGGCAAACAGCACCTTCTCCATGTGGTCGGTGGGCTGGTGGGTGGTCGCAGTGACACCCCATCCGTGGCTCATGGCCGAGACGATGACGCCCTCGTCCACCCCCTCGTCGCGCAGCAGTTCTTCGCCCTTGACGCAGTGCTCATCCGGGTACATCTCGAAGTCGACGTCATGAAGCATGCCGACCACCCGCCAAAAATCGACGCGGGCGGGGTCGTCGCGGGCGGCGAACCAGGCCATGACGCAGCCGACCGTCTCGGCGTGCTTGATGTGGAACGGCTCCTTGTTGTACTTGCGGACGATCTCGTCCGCCTGGGCTGGCGTCGGCACCTGGCTCATGCTGGTTCCTCTCGGCTACCTTGGATGGGGATCAGGCGTGGGTGCCGGCCGAGCGCAGCCGCTCGCAGGCCTCGACGACGCGGGCGGCCATGCCGGCCTCGCCGGCCTTGCCCCACGCCCTCGGGTCGTAGACCTTCTTGTTGCCGACCTCACCGTCAACCTTCAGCACGCCGTCGTAGTTGACGAACATGTGCGCGGCGACGGGGCGGGTGAAGGCGTACTGCGTGTCGGTGTCGATGTTCATCTTGATGACGCCGTAATCGACCGCGTCAGAGATCTCCTGGGCCGACGAGCCCGACCCGCCATGGAACACCAGATCGAAGGGACGTTCGACGCCGTACTTGGCGCCCACCGCGTCCTGGATCTCCTTCAACACCTCGGGGCGCAGCTTGACGGCACCCGGCTTGTAAACGCCGTGGACGTTACCGAACGTCAGGGCGGTCAGGTAGCGGCCCTTCTCGCCCAGGCCCAGCGCCTCAGCGGTGGCCAGGCCGTCGGCGACGGTGGTGTAGAGCTTCTCGTTGATTTCGGCCTTG
Source organism: Propionibacteriaceae bacterium (assembly GCA_009778875.1). Taxonomy (GTDB): domain Bacteria; phylum Actinomycetota; class Actinomycetes; order Propionibacteriales; family Propionibacteriaceae; genus WRGV01. Next base: position 2,446 of record WRFI01000228.1, read on the forward strand.
ACGCCGTCCTCCTCGCCGCCGACGACGCCGATCTCAACCTCAAGGATGATGTGAGCCTTGGCAGCGGCAGCCAGCAACTCCTGGGCGAGCGCCAGGTTCTCGGCCAGGGGGACGGCCGACCCGTCCCACATGTGCGACTGGAACAGCGGGTCTTGCCCCTTGTCGACGCGGGCCTGGCTGACGGCGAGCAGCGGACGGACGTAGGTGTCGAGCTTGTCCTTGGGGCAGTGGTCGGTGTGCAAGGCCACCGTGATGGGGTACTTGGCGGCCACAACCTGGGCGTATTCGGCCAAGGCGACGGCGCCCGTCACCATGTCTTTGACTTTCTGGCCGGAGAGGAACTCGGCCCCGCCGGTGGATATCTGGACGATGCCGTCCGACCCGGCGTCGGCGAAGCCCTGCAGCGCGGCGTTCAGCGTCCCCGAACTGGTGACGTTGATGGCCGGGTAGGCGAAGTGGCCGGCCTTGGCGCGGTCGATCATGGCGGCATAGGAATCTGGGGTTGCGATAGGCATTTCAGCGACCTTTCAAGCTTGTTGTCTAACCCATTCTTCCACGATGTGGAACCACCGCTCGCCATGCGGTACCATCTTCGTCATGAGATTTGCCGCAGTCGCGATGCACATGATGTGCTCCTGTGGCGTGTCCATGCGAATGCCATAGACGCAGAGAGCTTGTTGTCCTGGCCACACAACTGCTAAAGCTGGGTTGTCTCTTTGCGTCCACACCGACCATCCGGCGGTCTACAGCAGGCGACCCCGACTCAACCGCAAAACCCAACCCACAAGGAGCAACACCAATGTCCAAACGTAATCTGTTCACCCTCGCCGCCGCCGTCGTGATCGCCGCCGCCCTGACGGCCTGTAGCGCCGGCAGTTCCACACCGACCGCGACCGCCCCCAGCGACGCCGTCCCGGGCTTCACCGTGCCGGCACCTGGCGACAAGGGCGGCCAGAATAACCCCGTCAAGATCGGCGTGGTCGGCGCCAGCAACCCCCAGTTCCAGGTGCTGTCCGACGCGGCCCAGGCCGAAGGCATCTACTTGAAGTTCCAGGACTTCACCGACTATTCGCAGCCCAACCCGGCGCTGTCCACCGGCCAGCTTGACCTCAACCAGTTC
>WRFI01000229.1 GCA_009778875.1 Propionibacteriaceae bacterium
CAAAAACGACACGTCCAGACCGCGGGCCTACCACCCTTGGCCGACCGTGGGGCAGGCGCAAAACGATGCCCATCCGACCGTCCCGGCGGCCACCGCGACGCCGTCACACCTAGCGAACATGCCAATGACAAGCCAAACCACCAGCCGAACGAGGCTGGTACCATGCCCAAACCGCCCACCGTCCGACCTGCGGCAGCAGGTTCGGTCAGCCTGAAGGCCACATCGGAATGCTTGGTGCACCCGTAGGTTGCCCGCGATTCAGCTGTTGGGCCGGGCACGGTTGCGTCGGATAAGGGTTTGATGCGACGGTCCAGGCCCCAGACGTAGACGCCAGATGTCAGTTTGGGTGGCCGGCGGCTCGAACGTGCCGTCACTGGTGGCTGTGCACGGGTCGCCACGCCGGGCATTGAGAAGCAAACGATGGGCGTCCCGTCACCGGGGAAGTCACCGGATAGTGTATACTGGCTTGTAGTGGCAAGTTGGAAATACCTTTAGCGAGCGGAGCGGCCGTGACCAGACTGCGTGTGGACGTCCCAGCAATGCAGGCATTTTCGCGCCGCGTCAGCGGGTCATGGGCCGAAACCGGACTATCGATCCAGTGTTCCACCGATGCGATGCATTACCTAGACACCAATGTCAACCCGGCCAAGATCGATGATGGACTCCTCGGCACGGCCCAATCGACCATCAAGGACTTGGCTACGGAGATCTCTTTGAATCTCCGAAAGATTGCAGAGGCGCTCGACGCGGACAAAACTTCGATTGACGAGCAAATCGTTTACTATGAAACAACTGACTATTATCAGGCCATGAAAATGGACCAAATCATGTAAGGCCGGGTTTCACCCTGGCCAATAATGAGGAGTTGACAGTGCCAGAACCACGAGACGCTTTGACACCACCAGAGGCGATTGAGCCTATTCCGCCTCTACTTGACCAGTTGGTTTTTTCGACTGGCGAGTTGTTCAGCCCCAGCGGCTGGATTCTCAAGGCCATAGAACTCATTCCCAAAGCCAAGGAGGCGATTACCCGCGCCGAGTACGACCTCGTGGGCGATTGGAATTCGGTGCTACTGGCTTCGGATGCGTTGAAAAAGCTGGACGATTTCAGCACAGAGTTGGCGGCCGAATTGCACGTGGCCAACACCAATTGGCTGGGCAAATGGCAAGGCAACGCCGCCGATGCTGCGTACGATTTCTTTGAGCGGCAACGAAAGGCTTTGGACAAACATGCTGACGCGCTGGGGTCCGCGGCAGGAGACCTTCAGGGAGTGGCAATTGGGATGGAATCCGGTGCCAAGACCTTGGTGGGTGGGTTCGAGATGTTGCTGGATTGGGTCATATACATCGCCGCAACCGCGGCAATCTCGGCCGCGGCGTCAACCACAGGCGTAGGAACTGTGGCGTGGGTATCTGTCGCACTGGGCGTGCTGGGCGCCACCAATGAGGTCGGCAAGCTTCTCAAGGCCATGAACTGGATGGAGGAAAGCATTCGGGGTCTGACAGCTCTTGTGGCGACCTATCTGAGCGCCTTCAACGCCCAGGTTGATCTGGAACTACCACGTCGCTAGGAAGGTGCGCAATGAATCTTGATTCAGAGGGACCGCGGGTTGGCAACGACCTGCTGGCCGACAACCCGCGCGGAGCCGAATGGCTGAATGTCAGCGTGCGTTCGACAATGGAAACCTTGCGCGACCAAGTCGACGATCAAGGCCTGAGGGATGTGCTGGATGATGTCGCCCATGGAAAGCGCCCGTTGCGCGATCTGCTGTCACAAGCCGGCTTCTCGGCGTTGGTCTCATCGGGGGTTGACGAGTACCGCAAAGCGTGGAGAGCCATGACGACTGAGCAGCGCCGGGTGTTTGTCCAGGAGGTGACGCAGGCAGGGGCGGGTCTGGGCCTGATCGCTTCCAGTGAGGAAGCCCGGGTGATAGACGAGTGAGCTTGCTTGAGACACCACCGGATTTCAATCCCGCGAAGGACCCCCTGCAGCTCAGTTTCGCCTCATTCGGAGATTGCCATGACGCCGGGTGGTGGTTTTTTTTCCGCTACAACACCTTCGCCTTGGGCATTCCCTTACTTGCCGTGCCGTACACGGTGGTCGGCCTGCTTGTCCGCGGGTTCGACGCCGTCACCTTGGTGCTGCTCGTGTGGACCACTGCAATCGTTGCTAGTTCCGCTCGATACTTTCACCTCGCGATCGCCGATAGCAAAGGCGAGACAAAGCGGCTGTCCATGCGTGCATTTTGGTGGTGCATGGTCATTATTGCGGAGGCGCTTTCGCTGCTGGTGATACTTATCTGGTTCGGCGCCCACCGCAGCTGATCGCTGCCTCAGTCCGAAGGCCTGTGGAGCATCGTGAAGTGTTCACAATCCACAGGCAATTCACAAGCGAAACTGCCCAGTGTAAAAAAACGCCAACACCAAGCAAGGCCAAACCTGAGACTACACTCAAACACACTCGAAACTGGCGTAAAATGCCAACCGTCCTGTTCGACGGTTGCGGCAGCGGGCCCTGACTCAGCCCGAGGTACTGATCAGACAACATTCACACAGAAGGCGGTATCGGTGGCTACTGGACAGTTGAAAAGAGTATGGCTGGTCGGCGCGGTGTCGTGCTTGGCCGTGGCGCTGGTTGGCTGTGCGCCACCCACACCCCAGACGTCAGTGAGCGTCAGACCAACGGTATCCGTGAAGCCAACCCCGTCCGTTACCTCAACCCCAAGCCCGGTTCCGACTGCCAGCGGAGCGGCGGGGCCGCTTGGGTTGGTTCAAGTGAACCAGACCTTCGGCGGGCCGACCGGCCTGGTGTACACCGTCCAGGAAGTGAACACCGTTTGGTTGGATGCGGACCAGTTCGAGCCAGTTGGGGCGGCTTGGACGCGAATGGTTGGGGTACGTTTGGCCGCCGACGATCGGAAAGCCAAGGCTGACGGCACGAAGCTATACTCTTGGCCACCTGTGGGCAATATTCCGCCCGTGTTCCTGACCACTTCAGATGGTGCCCATTATGCAAATTGCTACACGCTGGATGCGTGGGGTGGCCAGGCAGCCGCGGAACGTAATCTGTCTGCTATTGGCGGTGATCTGGCGTATTCCTTCGATGAGGAGACGGGCCTTGGTGAAGGTTGGGTTGTCTGCGGCACGTCGTCGGCCGATGGCTACCTGTTCGGCGGGGAATACACTGTGAACATTCGCTCAAGATCTGGAGAAACATCTGATGGAACATGGGTGCAAGACCCGGTTTTCCAGGTGGTGATTGTGCCATAGGCGTCCTCGGTGTTTCCGCGGGTGAAAACCACCCCGGCGCGTCGCACCGCCCCTCCACAGGACGGGAATAGACCCCCGGGGCTTTGTCGCCACCTGCGCAGGAGGGGAACAAGCTTTGGTCAATCAAAGGGTCCCTCGCCACAGCCACCAGAACACGCTGGAGGCGAGGAACGCCGCCGGGAACAGTATGACCTGTGACAGCGCCAGGGTGATGTCACCGATGCGGCCCACCAACGGTGCGCCCTG
>WRFI01000230.1 GCA_009778875.1 Propionibacteriaceae bacterium
CTGGGGACGTCCACCTTGTCGATCTGCCCGAAACCGACCACTTTGGCGGCCCCGCGACCGGCCGTAAACAAGATGAGGGTGGCAACCATTGGCTGGATTCGCAGTTTCGCCACCAGGAAACCGTTCCATAACCCGGCAATTAAGCCAACGACGAGGGCCGCTAACAAGCCGACTATCAAAGGCACGACGTAGGCTTTGACGTGGTAGTCGTTTTGGGGCAATTGGCCAAAGCCAAGCAACCAGATGCTGACGGACCCGGACAGCGCCATGACGCCGCCGACGGAGATGTCGACGCCTTTGGAGCAAGACACCACGATCGTCATGCCGATGGCCAAGATGACCAATTCAGACGACCGGTTCAAAATGGTGATCAGCGGGCCGTTCAGTGTTCCGTTGGTCAGCGCGATTTTGAAGAACGACCCCGGCGAACCGGATGATATCGTCGTGACGACCACGTTGAGCAGCAGCACCAGCACCAGGCAACCCAGCGCAAACGTCATGCGGGAGTGCAGCGCACGCTTGAGAAATCCGTTCATTGCGCCCAACCAACCGTTTCAGGTGATTCGGCCGTCTCAGCTGCCACGGGCTGCTCGCTGCCGGCGATCATCGACATGATGTTGGACGACGTCATTTCGTCCCCACTGACCTCGCCGACTTTGTGCAGGTCCCGCATGATGCCGACTCGGTCGCAGGTGCGCAGCATCTCGTCGATCTCGGACGAAATGAACAGCACCGCCATGCCATCGTCGGCCAGATCGACGCACAGCTTTTGGATCTCGGCCTTCGTCCCGACGTCAATACCGCGGGTTGGCTCGTCCAGGATAAGGAAATCGGGATTCGTCGCCAACCAGCGTGCGACGATCACTTTTTGTTGATTTCCGCCGGACAACTGGCTGATCGGGGTCTCCAGGCTGGCCGTCTTTATCTCCAACAAATCGACGTACTCGCGGGCGATCTTTTCCTGCTCGGTGCGCGACATCAGGCGGAACGCCCCCCGCTTGGTTTGCTCGGCCAGGATGATGTTTTCACGCACCGACAGATCCTGCACACATCCCTCGTCCTTGCGGGACTCCGGGCAGAAGGCCATGCCGGCGCGCATTGAATCGATCGGTGAATGGCCAATCCTTTTTCCCTCCACCGTCAAGGAACCGCCCGACGGCGAATCGGCCCCGTAGATGGCCCGCGCCACCTCGGTGCGTCCGCTTCCCAGCAACCCGGCCAGGCCGACGACCTCGCCTTTGAAGACTTCCAGGTCGAAGGGCCTGACGCCGCCGCGCACGCTGAGTTGCTCGGCGTCGACCACGGGCGCCGATTCGACATCCACATTGGCCTCGTGGTGGATCGCCGCCAAATCGTCGAACGCCCGCCCCAGCATGGCCGAGACCAGATCCTTGCGGGACAGGTTCTCGATGGCGTATTCGCCGACCAGGGCGCCGTTGCGCAAGACGGTGATCTTGTCGCACACCTCGTAGACCTGGTCGAGGAAGTGCGTGATAAATATGATGCCCAGGCCGTCGTCACGCAGCTTACGCATCAGATTGAACAACGTCACCACCTCGTGCTCGTTCAGTGACGATGTCGGTTCGTCCAAAATCAGCACGTTCGCCGAAATGTCGACGGCGCGTCCGATCGCCACCATCTGCTGGACGGCAATGGAGTAACCCTCCAGCGGACGCTCGACATCGATGTCGACGCTGATGCTTTCCATTATTTGACGGGCCCGGCGGTTCATTTCACGCCGGTTGATCAGCCCGGCACGCCCCGGGTGGCGCCCCACAAACAGATTCTCGGCCACCGTCAGGTTGGGGCACAGGTTGACTTCCTGATAGACGGTGGAGATGCCGCGGGCCTGTGCCTCTTGCGGCGAATGGTTAATGATTGGTGTGGGCGAATCGCCCAAAAGTATCTCGCCGGTTTCGAAAGCCTCGGCGCCCGTCAGTACCTTCACCAGGGTGGACTTACCGGCACCGTTCTCGCCCATCAGGGCCTGAATCTCGCCCGCGTGCAAGGTGAAGTCGACGTTGTTGAGGGCCAGGACGCCCGGGAAGTTTTTGGTGATGCCGCGCATCTGGATCAATGTGTCTGGCACTGGGGCTCCTCTCACAATGTCCTGTGGAGGCGGGCGTGCGAGGTATCAACCTCACACGCCCGTCTCACGACTTGGCGTTTATGCTACGCCGAAAGGGCGGCGGGCTTGGCTTACGAGCCGAATGCCGTCTTCAACTGGTCGGCAGCGTTGCTGCTATCGATCAGAACTTCCTGCGAGTAGGTGATCTTCGGGATCGCCTCGCCATTCATTGACTTCTTGATCAGATCGCCGACCTGCGGGCCAAGCAGCGGGTTGCACTGCCCGATGGCCTTGATGGTGCCGTCGACAACCATCTGGACGGCTGACTTGTTGCCGTCGAAGGACACGATGACGTAGCTCTTGGGGTCTTTGCCGGCCGCCTGCAACGCCGCGATGGCGCCGTAGGTCATGTCGTCATTTTCGGAGTAGATGATGTTGAAGTCCTTGTTTTGCTGCAAGAACGACTCCATCACTTCCTGGCCCTTGGCCTGGGTGAACTCACCGGTTTGCTCGTAAACGATGTTCCAGCCGTTGGCCGCAGCGGCCTCTGTGAGGGCCTGGGAACGACCGATCTGAGCGGTTGAGCCAATGGTGCCCTGAAGGTGGACGATGTTGGCTGTGGTGATGTTGTTGTCGGCCATGTACGTCTTCAGGAAATCGGTGACGCGCTGGCCCTCGGCGTACATGTTGCCGCCGAAGTAGGTCAAGTACAGATCCTCAGAAACTGAGAGCTGACGGTCCGAGATGACGACGGGGATGCCGGCGTCCTTGGCCTCTTGCAGCACTGGTTCCCAACCGGAGTCGGTGACTGGTGCCAGGTCGATAACCTCGACACCCTGTGCGATGAGGTCACGAACATCTTGCTTCTGCTTGTCGGGGTCTTGGTTGGCATCAGCAAAGACGAGCTTAAACCCATTGGCCTCTACGAAGTAGTCCTTATAGCTTTGGGTGTTGGCGGTGCGCCAACCGGACTCCGCGCCAACCTGGGCAAAGCCGACGGTGATGATTCCATCGCCGTTGAGGTCTTTGACCTGAAGGTTGTAACCGGATGAGCTGGCGGTATCGGTGGCGGACGTGGCGCCCGTGTCCGAAGTTGAGGGCGTGGTGCCGCCGTTGTTGGTACCGCAACCAGCCAACGACAACGCCATCAACGCCGCGAGGCCAGCTACAGTAATTTGTTTCTTCATTGCAGAATCCTCTCTGGGTGGCCTGCACGGCCAAGCCCAATGTGGTTTTGCTGCCCCGGTGCCCCACGGCGCCGGTGCCTCGGCTCAGATTGGCTGGCCGTGGTAATTACGTTAGCGCTAACACTGGGAGACTAGCAAGCGGGAGAGCGGCCGATTTGATAACAATCTGATAACGTTGTTCTCTCGCCCCCATCGATGTGAGCGCACTACTTCAAGCGCCGCTGCCTGTGAGGCCC
>WRFI01000231.1 GCA_009778875.1 Propionibacteriaceae bacterium
ACCCACAAAGAGATCATCCGCTGCCTCAAACGCTACCTCGCCCGCCAGATCTACCGCGACCTGCAAGACCTCTACAACCCGGCAACCACGATTTGACAAACATAGAAGCGTCAGAGGGGAATTGAGCTTTAGCTCACGTCTGGCAGATGGTAGATCGACAGGGTCGACTCGCCTGCCCGCAACCGGTCCATGTAGGCCGCTTCGGCGTCTTCCCGCCGGTTCGAGGCGTCTATCACTTCGTCTATCCGGCCGGCCGGTATGACGACCACACCGTCGGCGTCCCCCACCACCATGTCGCCACGGGCGATCGTCACCCCGCCGATGGTGATCGGCTCGCCGAGGCTGCCCACCCCGTCAGGATCTTTGCCCGTGCCGGTGATGCACACCCGCTCGGAAAACACTGGCCAGCCCAAACGAATCAATTGCTGGGAATCGCGCACCCCGCCGGCAATCACCAGACCGGCCAGCCCGCGGGCCATCGCGGCCACCGTCAAAACCTCCCCCCAGTAGCCGTGCTCGAAGCCGTCACCGGCGTCCACCACAAGCACGTCACCCGGCTGGGCGGCGTAGACGGCCCGGTGAATCCACAGGTTGTCGCCCGGCGGCATGCGGACGGGGAAAGCCGTCGCGCTCAACTGCATGCCGGGGTCAAGGGGCTTGATTGCCGACGGCAGGGCACCAATACGTCCGGCTGCCTCATGCACCGTGGCCGAGGCCAACAAAGGCAGGTCCTTTCCCACCTCGGCTACCCTTCGCCCGGCTCAACGTGGTGCTGAAGATCGTGATATCCGACGATCTTGCGTGCCTCGACGAGCGGCGTGCCGGCTTCGACTTCTTGCCGGATGCGCTCTTCGGAAAGCTCAATCTGCTCGGCGGCGGCGAGCACCTCGTCGATGCGGGTCGCGGGCACGATGACGAGCCCGTCACCGTCACCCAGCAGGTAATCGCCGGGCTCCACCCGGATGCCACCGATCGACACAGCCACCTGCGTCTCTTCCACCTGGACGCGATCCTTGCCCGTCCTCATCCAATTACCGCGCGAAAAAATCGGGTAACCGAGGCTGAGGCTGCGCCCGATGTCGCGGCACACCCCGTCAATCACCGTGCCCGCCACACCGCGCTTGCTGGCGGTGACCGTCAACAGGTCACCCCACACCGTGGCGTCCAGGCGTCCCTGATTGTCGAGGACGACGACGTCCTCCGGCCCGAGGTCGTCGATGTAATCGCCGACGGTGCCGCGCACCTGGCCGATGGGCCCGTACCGCAGCGTCCAGGCGCGGCCGGCGATGCGGAAATCGCGATCAACCGGCTTGATGCCCAGCGCCTGGCCGGGGATTCCCAGTTTGTCCAATGCGTCCGACACCCCAGACGTGGATAGTGCGCCCAGGCGGGCAATATTTTCTGATGCCGTCATCGCGACGTCAACTCCTCGTATGTTTTACCCATGACCTCTGTCACGGGCTGTCCCTGTTCGATAGCTTCTGCCATGGCGGCTTCGGTGGCGGCGATTCCCTCGGCTGAGGCGATCACCTCTTCGGCGCGGGCAACCGGAATGAAGGCGACCCCGCCCCTGTCGGCGATCACCAGATCACCGGGCTCGACCCGGCATCCGGCGACGTCAACGGGCTCGCCCCACGACAATTCCGACGTTCGCGTGCGCGCTGTGACCGGCGTTCCAATGAGCGCCCACACGGGGAAACCGACTTGCTCCGCCTCAGCGAGATCCCGCGCGGCACCGTCGACCACAACCCCCTCCACGCCGCGGGCCCTGGCCGCCCGCGAAAGAAGGCCGCCCCAACCGGCGCAATCCGTCCTGCTTTGATGGGCGACGACGATGACGTCGTCGGGCCCGGAGGCGACGACCGCAGCCGTCCCCAAATGACGCCCACTGGCGGGGGTTCCCGGCGAGGGAACCCCCAGTTGCACGGTGACCGCAATTCCTGCCACCGTGCAACCTCCAGCTAGAGGCTTCAGATGCGCCATCGCCGCTCCGGCGATTCCACACCTATCCAGTGCGTCGGACACGGCACACGTGTCGAGCCGACGCAGACGATCAGTTAGTGAACTCATCTGAAAACTCCTGGGCTGCTTTCGTACTTTTCTTTATTAGCTGAAGATGCCGAAGGCCAGACCGCAGCCGGTGCCGGCGTCGGTACGGATGACGTCGACATATTCGTACCAGTCGAGCTTGGCGTCGCCCATGGCGGCACCAACCAAGATCCAGTTGCGACCCTCCGACGTGCCACCCTGCAGCAGCTCCGGCGGAATGGACGTCAGCGTGTCCCAATCCTGGTTCTTCAGGCCGTCCAGCAACTTGATGTCAAGCGCCTCGTCGACGACGAAGTGGCTGACGCCACCCGAAGCGATGATGGCGACGCGGGCGTCGATCGGCGACTCGTCGAGAGCCGTGCGCAGCGCGCGGCCGATCTCGAAGCAACGCTTCGGCGTCGGCTGGTTCGGAGCCCAGAAGCAGTTGACTGCGATCGGGATGACGGGCACCAGATCCGGCGCCATCAAACGGCTCATGATGAAGCCGAAAGCGTGGCCGTAGCCGTCGGAACCGCCGAGCCAGCCGATGTCAACACCCTGGTCGTTGAGACGACGGGCGAGATCCGTTGCCAGTTCCGGCGAACCCTTGAAGGGGTGCGGCTTGTCTTTCCAGTAGCCGATGGCCGCCGTCTTGCCGAACTCCGACGTGTTGAACGAGCCGACCATTTCGTCGACGCCCGTGTTCATGTCGGCCGCGCCACCGATGGCGATAGCGGGCTGGTTGCTGGGGGAGAACATCTCGGCCTGGTCGTCGCCAACGATGATCACAACGTCGGGCTTCGCCGCAGCGAGAGCCTCCTTGATCTTGTCAAGCGCAGCCTGAGCCTTCTTTTCGTCCTCGTCCCACTTCTCCTGGTTGCAGCGATCCTTGTATTGGTCGCCGACACCAGCGCGTACGTCCTCCCAGGAGCGCAAAACTCCGTCACGGTCGAACAGCAGGGGGTTGGTGAAGTCCTGTTGAGCGCGCTCACCCCACATGCTGGAGGGCGTGTTCACATGCGGGCTGTGTGAAGTCCCCGCGCCGAAAACCACTTGTGCCATTGTTTTTCCTTTCGATAATGGTGTGTTTCCTGTTTAGTTGTTGCACCTTGGACAACATTGCCTTCGGTGCGGTCGTACTGCGGGTGATGAAGGTGATTCTCGGCCCGCCCAGCCACATCGGATCTTCGGTGTGACAGTCTTTACTTGGTCGGGTAATCATAGTCGGTATTGGTATTCAACTTAGGGTCCGGATTGTCAAAAATATTAAGATCTGATTACGCTCGACCGCTCAATCGTTTGCGATTACTGTTTCATCGTGAGGTTTTTGTCCCACAAGAGCCAATACTAGGGGGGTATGTGACGAAACGGTAACAAACATAAGTAAATGAGACGAAAATATGCTCAACCTGTGAATCCTGTGGCCGTATTCCTTCCTCCGGCGTTTCGCGCCTGAC
>WRFI01000232.1 GCA_009778875.1 Propionibacteriaceae bacterium
CAGGTCGGCCTCAGCGGGTTCGTTGACGGTCAATACGATATCGGAGCTCCAAGCCTGTTTCTTTGTGACGATGGCCGCCCCGGCAGCGAGATACTCGCTGTCAGGAAAGTCGGCCTTCGCGCCCGCCCCCTTCTCGACCAGCACTTCGTAGCCGAGTTTGATAAGGGCGGGCACCGTCTTCGGAGTGGCTGCAACCCGGTTTTCACCGGCGAGGCTCTCTCGAGGAATGCCAATTTTCATATTCCTAAGGGTAGCTGATGCCCGCGGCCGCCCGGTGCGCGACCCAGCCTTCAGCCATTTTTTCCATGACGGGCGGCGGCGCAGGCCGTCATGTAGCGGTTCGATGGCGGAAGAACGAACACCACCAGCACCAACAGGTCAAACACCAGCACGTAGATGATGAGGGGGTCCTGGACGAATCCGAGGATGGCCAGCGACAGCGCTGCCCAGGCCAGCCGGGCCCACCCGAAACCGTTGAGGACGAAAACCAAAGCCACAATCATGGCCGCGCCGTGCGCGATGATCAGGGCGTCGATCCACCCTGGCAGGGGGTCATCCACGCCGACAGCCAAGGCCAGCAGCAGCAAGGTGACGAAAAGAATCCGCAATGTGGCGATCACGAAGGTGGTAGAGACAAACCAGGGGACGCCCGGTTTTTCCGTCTTGCCGCGACGTTTTCGGCGAGAGGAAGAGGTGCCACCGTGGGGCGAGGCCATGAACTTCCAATAGTTGAACGCCATGACCTTCCCCGTCTCAGCGGAACTGTTCCAGGCGTCCGTAAACGATGCTGCCCGTGTGCGAGGCGGGCACGGCCGCGCGGCGGAAGCCGACCCAGTCGGCGAAGGTGCGCCCCGAGGCTGGCAGCCAGGTGAGGACGGCGCCGCCCAACGCCAAGGGGACGGCCAACCAGCCGATGTTTCCCCAGATCGGCGCCAGCCATGATGCCCCGGGTGCTGCCGGTGGCGTGATGACGAAGGTGGCGAGGCTCAGCGCCAGCGCCGCGATGGCCCACCACCGGCTGGCTGCCTGCCCGACCCAGGCCAGGTAGCCGGCCAGCACCGGCGCGGTGATCAGCGCCAGGCCGAGCAGCATCGTCGCGACGGCGATCAGAATGGACGGGATCGAGCCGGGGTTGGGGTGTGTCCAGGCGATCAGGCGGGCGGCGGCCGGGAAGGTGTCCATGTGAATGGCCCGCCACCAGGTCAACCCGAGCGTGCCGGCCTCGGCCAGGCCGGCGAGAAGGAGCAGCAGAAACGCCCAGCGGATGGTGCCGGACCGGTGCGGCTCGCCCGTTGTGGGATCAAGACGCAAACTGGGTTGCAGCTTTTCGATGGGCGGCAGGGCAGCAATCGGCGTCGCCAGGGGCGTCCCCAACCCGTCCGTGGTGGCGCTGGGCCCCGCCCATTCGGCTGTCATGCTCACGGCCCCAAGCCTACCGGTTTTCCGGCGCCAGCCGCCGCATGATTGAAGACCCACAGTGACGCCACACCATGGGCAAACGTTTGTTTTGGCTGGCTGCTGGTATAAGATTCTTATCCAGGTCCGCCGGGGGGGTAGAAATAAACGGCGCACTTGACGCCCGAGGAATGAAACCTCTCCGACACCACCACCTCGGGTGCCGCCAGCGACGGCGTTCCATCAGCCCGAACTGGCAGACTGCGCGCTCCGGGTACACCCAGCCTGTTGAGCACGCTGGCCGACAGCCATGCAACAGCTGTCGTGCCTGAGGATGGCCGGGGGTGCCCACCACACCCCCGGTCATCTTTTTTCCCAAGATTCCCCTCACAGGAGGGTCGGCGGAGCCGGGTGGTCCTTTCAATTCCCCTCTGGGGAGGGGTGGCGGCGGAGCCGACGGGGTGGTTGACGCGGCGCTAGATTTCGAGGTCTTCGTAGCTGCGCGGGTCATCCCGCGGTTCCAAATGCGCGTCAACGCGCACGCTTGGCAGGTGGAAGACGATGTCGTCGATCACATCTTCGGTCAGGTCATGACCCCGCTTGACGGTCCAGTTGCCCGGCACCAGCACGTGGAAGGAGGCGAAGTGACGGTTGCCGGCACCGCGGGTGCGCACGGCGTGGAACGACACGTCGGGGGTGGTGTGGGCATCCAGAATCTCATTCAGCTTGGCCACCTCGGTCTCGGGCAATGCTGAATCCATCAGGGAGTTGACGGAATCGCGGATCAGTTTGAAGCCCGTCCACATGATGTTGACGCCGGCCAGTAGGGCCACCACCGGGTCTAGCCAACCCAGGTGCGTCAGTGCCACCAGCGCCACGCCCAACAGCACCGCAGCCGAGGTGATGATGTCGGTCGTCAAGTGCTTGCCGTCGGCCGTCAGGGCGGCCGAATTGTGCTTGCGTCCGGCCCGCAGCAGCACGAAGGCCACGGCACCGTTGACGCCCGAGGCGACCACCGAAACCGCCAGGCCAATGCCCAGGCGTTCCAGCGGCTGGGGGTTGATCAAACGTTCGATGGCCGTGTAGACGATGAACACCGCCGCCACGAAAATCATTGTGCCCTCGACGATCGCCGAGAAGTATTCTGCCTTGGAGTGACCATAGGGGTGGTTTTCGTCTGGCGGCTGAATTGCCACGCGCAAAGCGAAAAGGGCGACGATCGCCGCCACCAGGTTGACGACGGTTTCCGCGGCGTCGGACAGCAGCCCGACCGACCCGGTCATCAACGCCGCGGTGGTTTTCATCGACAGCGTCACAACCCCGGCGGCGATGCTCAGCCAGGCGTACCGCGACAGGTCGGCGGGCGCCGCGTAGCGGTGATGGGGTGGCGCAATCTCAGGCGCGGACATTCACCCAAGTATGCCATCAAGGCCCCCAGACATCGGCGGCGGGCTCCAGTCGGCCCGAGCGCACCCAACGACGCGGGCCGAGGGGTGGCGGCGGAGCCACCGAAAATTCCCCTCTGGGGAGGGGTGGCAGTCGCGAAGCGACTGACGGGGTGGTTGGTCACGTTTCTGCACACGTTTGGAAGACCACCCCGTCGGCTCCGCCGCCACCCCTCCCCAGAGGGGAATTCACCCTGACTGCCCCGGCACGCCTCTGGAGGAGATAACCCCGCAAAACCTCCCCGCCAACGGCCTCACCGGGCACGGTTGTAGGACTTAGCACGGGTTTGACCCGGTTTTCATGTAGGTAAGTCCGGCAACCGTCGGGGTCGGGGTCCAAAACAGGGCAGGTTTGCGGAGTTAACTCACGGGCACCCGGTTGTCCGACAGTCGGCGGGGTTTGGGGCGGTGTTGTCTGGTTGTGGCCGGGTTTGGTGCCCCGCCCAACCCATCGTGGCTGCGCCGCGATGGACCGGTTGTCTCCTGCCGGACCTTGTTGGTGGTCACGTGGGTGTGACTGTTTGCCGGGAAACCTGGCTTTTCGTTTTTCCCACACCGCCTACCGCACCCGTGTCGGCGAACTGGTGGGGGTGTCGGTGGCAGTTAGGCTCGTTGCTGCCAAAAGAGGGGAAC
>WRFI01000233.1 GCA_009778875.1 Propionibacteriaceae bacterium
ATACAAGGACAGCCGCGAGCATTTCGAGATGCGTACCCACAAGCGGCTGATCGACATCATCGACCCCACCCCCAAGACCGTCGACTCGCTCATGCGGCTCGACCTGCCGGCGGGCGTCGACATCGAGATCAAGTTGCCGTGAGGAACGTGAAATGACGATAGAACGAAAAGTCAAGGGCTTGCTGGGCACCAAGCTCGGTATGACCCAGTTGTGGGACGAGAACAATCGCTTCGTACCGGTGACCGTCATCCAGGCCGGTCCCTGCGTCGTGACGCAGGTTCGCACCCCGCAGATCGACGGCTATTCGGCCATTCAGATGGGCTTCGGGGCCGTCAACCCCAAGCGAGTCACCAAGCCGGTGGTTGGTCACTACGAGAAGGCCGGTGTGCCAGCCCGTCGTCACATGATGGAGCTGCGCACCACCGACGCGTCGGAGTATGAAATCGGCAAGGAGTTGAAGGCTGACATCTTCGAGGCCGCCGAATTGGTTGACGTCATCGGCATCACCAAGGGCAAGGGCACCGCGGGTGTCGTCAAGCGTCACGGCTTTGGCGGTCTGCGGGCCAGCCACGGCGTGCACCGCAAGCACCGTTCACCCGGATCCATCGGCGGCTGTTCGACGCCCGGCAAGGTGTTCAAGGGCATGCGCATGGCCGGCCGCATGGGCAACCAGCGCCACACCGTCCAGAACCTGACGGTTCACGCGGTGGACGTCGACAAGAATCTGATCATCGTCAAGGGCGCTGTGCCGGGCAACAACGGCTCGCTGGTGGTTATCCGCAGCGCCGTCAAGAAGGGTGGTCTGGCGTGAGCACCATCGATCTTTTGAACTCAGAGGGGGCCAAGACCGGTACCGTCGATCTTCCGGCCGACCTCTTCGACATCACCACCAACGTGCCGCTGATCCACCAAGTGGTGACGGCCCAGTTGGCGGCCGGCCGCCAGGGCACACATGCCACGAAGACGCGCGGCCTGGTCCGCGGCGGTGGCATCAAGCCGTGGCGCCAAAAGGGCACCGGCCGGGCCCGCCAGGGTTCGCGACGAGCCCCGCAGTGGGTCGGCGGCGGCACCGTGTTCGGTCCGCAGCCGCGCTCCTACGCCCAGAAAACGCCCAAGCGCATGATCCAGGCCGCCCTGTTGGGGGCGCTGTCGGATAGGGCGCGCGAAGGGCGCATTTTTGTCTTCGACACCATCGTCGAAGGCGACATGCCGTCCACCCGTCAGGCGAGCGCCGCGCTGGCATCGCTTAGCGAGTATCGCAACATCTTGGCGATCCTCGACCGCGACGACTTCGTCGGCTGGCTGTCGCTGCGCAACCTGCCCAACGTGCAGGTCATCGCGGCCGATCAGCTGAACGCCTACGACATCGTTGTGGCAGACGCCGTCGTGTTCACCCAGGCGGCCGTCGAGGTGTTCGCCGCGGCGAAGGGTTCCGCCGTGAAGGTCAAGATTGACAAGAAGCCCGCCAAGGCCGAAAAGTCAGACAAGGACGAGGCCGAAGAGGTTGTCAAGCCGGCCAGGAAGCCTGCTGCCAAGAAGACGGCCGAGGTCGTTGACGAGGCGAAGGACGAGGCCGAAGAGGTCGTCAAGCCAGCCCGAAAGACCGCCGCCAAGAAGACGGAAGCTGTCGAGGCCGTGGACGAAGCAAAGGTCGAAGAGGTCGTCAAGCCGGCCAGGAAGCCGGCTGCCAAGAAGACGGCCGAGGTCGTTGACGAGGTGAAGGGCGAGGTCGAAGAGGTCGTCAAGCCCGCCAAGAAGCCTGCTGCCAAGAAAGCTGCCGAACCGGTTGAGGCGGAAGCCGAAGTCGCGGCCGTCAAGGCGCCCCGGAAAGTCGCTGCGAAGAAGGTCGCCGAGGCCAAGGCCGAAGCTGAGGAGGAAGCAAAGTGAGCGTAGTCCGCATCCCCGACCCGCGGGACATCCTGCTCTCGCCGGTGGCGAGTGAGAAGAGTTACGCGTTGATCGACGACGGGAAGTACACCTTCATCGTCGCGCCAGACGCCAACAAGTCGCAGATCAAGATTGCCGTCGAGCAGGTGTTCGGCGTCAAGGTCGTGAGCGTCAACACCCTGAACCGGGCCGGCAAGCGTCAGCGCACCCGCTATGGCTGGGGCAAGCGTCCCGACCGCAAGCGCGCCATCGTGACCGTGGCCCCGGGCCAGAGGATCGATGTCTTCGATACGGCGACGGCATAAGGAAGGTTGACTGACCAATGGCTATTCGCAAGTACAAGCCGACCACACCGGGTCGTCGCGGTTCGTCCGTCTCCGATTTTGCCGAGCTGACGCGCCGCACACCCGAGAAGTCGCTGTTGACGTCGAAGCCCAAGACGGGTGGACGCAACAACCAGGGCCGCATCACCACGCGCCACATCGGCGGCGGTCACAAGCAGGCCTACCGCATGATCGATTTCCGCCGCTACGACAAGGACGGCATGCCGGCCAAAGTGGCGCACATCGAATACGACCCGAACCGGACGGCCCGCATCGCCCTGCTGCATTACCAAGACGGCGAGAAGCGATACATCATCGCGCCGATCGGCCTGGTGCAGGGCGCCGAGATCATCTCCGGTCCGGACGCCGACATTAAGCCCGGCAACAACCTGCCGCTGCGCAACATCCCGGTCGGCACCACGGTGCATGCCGTTGAGATGCGTCCCGGTGGCGGCGCCAAGCTCGGCCGCAGCGCCGGCGCGTCGATCCAGTTGGTGGCCCGCGAAGGCCGCTTTGCCACGCTGCGTCTGCCGTCCGGCGAAATGCGCATGGTGGATGTGCGTTGCCGCGCGACCGTCGGCGGTGTGGGCAACGTCGAACAGTCGAACATCAACTGGGGCAAGGCCGGCCGCACCCGCTGGAAGGGTGTCCGCCCGACCGTCCGCGGCGTCGTCATGAACCCCTTCGACCACCCGCACGGCGGTGGCGAGGGCAAGACGTCCGGTGGCCGTCACCCCGTCAGCCCCTGGGGCAAGCCCGAGGGCCGCACCCGCTCGAAGAAGAAGGCATCGAGCAAGATGATTATCCGTCGCCGCAAGTCCGGCAAGAAGCGCTGAGGCCAGGAGTAGACAATGCCACGTAGCCTGAAGAAGGGTCCTTTCGTTGACGAGCATCTGGCCAAGAAGGTCGCCGCTCTGAACGAAAAGGGCACCAAGACGGTCATCAAGACCTGGTCCCGACGCTCGATGGTGACCCCCGACATGCTCGGGCACACCATCGGCGTGCACGACGGCCGCAAGCATGTGCCGGTGTTCGTGACCGAAGGCATGATCGGCCACAAGCTGGGGGAGTTTGCCCCGACCCGCACTTTCCGCGGTCACATCAAGGACGACAAGAAAGCGCGTCGGCGCTAGGTAGGAATGATCGTAAATGAGAGATCCTGAGAAGATTTCGGCTCGCCGCCGGGCCCTGTTGGGTGACCGCGCCGGGTCGTTTGCGGA